>CBDTVQ010000054.1:0-9211 GCA_965364045.1 uncultured Tessaracoccus sp.
GAGGGCGAGGCCAGCGGCTTGATCTTCTCGCCCGATTCCCGGTACTTGGTGTGGCGCGAGGCAGTGGCCAACGAGGGCATGCTGGGCCGACTTGTGGGCTACGACCTCACCGAGGACACTGGCTTCGAGCTGACACGTGGCCAGTTCAACGACTACGCCCCCAGCTTCAGCCATGACGGGAAGTACCTGTACTTCCTCTCCAGCCGCACCATTGATCCCACCTACGACGAGCTGACCTTCGACCTGTCCTTCACCAACACCGTGCGCCCGTTTGTGGTGCCGCTGCGCGTCGAGGACCCCGTTCCGTTCGGCCCGTCCGCAGATGGCTGGGCCATCAGCGAGGCCGAGGACGAGGGCCCGAAGCCGACGACGGATGAGGAAGTGAAGCCGGAGCTCATCGTCCTGGATCTGGCGGGCTTCGAGGACCGGATGCTGCCGCTGCCCGTCCCCTCCGGCCGGTACGCGTCCCTGGAGACCTCGGCCAACGGCGTGCTGTGGCGGCGGATGTCCGGTTACACGGGAGAACTTGGGTCCGGGAAGGTGGCGGGCGACGAGGCCAAGGATTCCGTGGAGTTCTACGACGTCTCCAAGCGCAAGCTCACGGTGGTGGTGGAGGCGTGTGACAGCGCCGTCGTCAGCGGCGATGGCAAGCAGCTTGTGGTGCGCAACGGTGAAGACATTTTCGTCCAGCCGGCCGAGACCAAGCCCGAACCGGACGACGATGCCCACGTGACCGTGGACCTCAGCAGGCTGCGTCGACGCATCAACCCCACCGACGAGTGGCGCCAGATGTTCGACGAGAACGCCCGCCTGATGCGCGACCACTACTGGCGCGAAGACATGGACGGGGTGGATTGGGCTGCCGTCTGCGCCACCTACCGGCCCCTGGTGGAGGAACTCGCCAGCCACGACGACCTCATCGACGTGCTGTGGGAAACGGTGGGAGAGCTCAACACCTCCCACGCCTACGTCTTCCCGCCGGCCGACGGTGAGGCCCCGGGCACCGGATGGCTCGGAGCCGAGTTCAGCCGCAACGGCAAGGGCGAGGTGACGATCACCCGCATCCTGCCCGGCGAGTCGTCGGATCCGAGCGCACGCTCGCCACTGCGCGCCGCCGGCGTTGGCGCCAAACCGGGCGACGTGGTGGTGGCTGTGGATGGCAGACCCACCGCGGATGTGCCCGACATCGGAGTGCTGTTGCAGGGGGCCGCCGAAAAGGTGGTGGAGCTGTCCCTCGTGCGTGGACGCATGAAGCGGCGCGTGGCCGTGGTCCCCATCCACAGCGAGGCCAGCCTGCACTACCACGAGTGGGTTGCCGGGCGAGCTGACTATGTGAGCGAGAAGTCGGACGGCCGGATCGGGTACGTGCACGTCCCGGACATGGCCGCGCATGGCTGGGCGGAGTTCCACCGGCTCATCGAGGCCGCCACCCGCTGCGAGGCAGTGATTGCCGACGTGCGCTTCAACGGCGGCGGACACACCTCCGAACTGGTGATCGAACGTCTGGCCCGCAAGGTCATCGGATGGGGGTTCGGCCGTCACTTCGACAAGCCGTTCACCTACCCGTCGCAGGGACTGCGCGGCCCCGTCGTCTTCGTCACGAACCCGTATGCCGGATCCGATGGCGACATCGTCACCGGCGCGGCCCAGAACATGGGGCTCGGCACGGTGGTGGGGGAGCGCAGCTGGGGTGGAGTCGTCGGCATCGACGGACGCTTCTCTCTCGTGGACGGCACCGAGGTCACTCAGCCCCGCTACTCCCACGCCTTTGCCCAGCAGGGCTACGGGCTGGAGAATCACGGCACCGATCCTGACGTTGTCGTGCCCATGGGGCCGATGGACTGGGAATCCGACGACGACATCCAGCTCGACGCGGCAATCGTCGAGGTGCTGAAGAGCCTCAAGGCCACGCCAGCCGCGACGCCGCCGGGCATCCCGGAAGCCCGCGTCTGAATTGGTGCAGCACAGTGGCAAGGCCAAGACCCTGAGGCTCAGCAACATTTCGGTGGGCAGTCCCACCGAAATGCTCTTCGAGTCTCAGCGGTTCAGGGGTCCGGGGCCCGAGACCGTGGGATCGCCGGGGATCCGATACCTCAGTTGGAGGTTTTCGGGCTCCGTGGCCTCCGGCCTCAGGCCGATCCGCGGACCCGTGGCCACCGGGGGTTCCAATAGCCGGTCAGCCACCCAGATGGGAGAGTCCGCTGCGCAGAGATCCAGCCCATCGTCCAGCCAGTTGATGCCCAACACCACGGTGAGGCGTCCGGGGCCCTGCGCCAGGTCACGATCCTTCCGCGTCACGCCGGCGGCGTTGCGACGGGCCCGTGCGAGATCGACACCCTGGACCACCTCGCCGGCCCTCACGAGGCAGCCGTTGGCGTGATCCACCGTCGAGGCGACGATGTTGCAGCAGGAGTGCAGCCCCATGTGGCGGTACACGTACAAGTGGCCTCCGTCGCCGAACATCGTCTTGTTGCGCGGAGTCATCCCGCGGAAGGCATGCGATCCGGGATCATCTTTCCCGTCGTAGGCCTCCAACTCCGTGATGCGCACCACGATGCCGTCGGCGGTCACGAGATGGCAGCCCAGCAATCGCGGTGCAAGTGCGCGCACTGGATGCTGGAAGAACGCGCGCGGCAGCCGGGGCCAGGCCACGTCCATTCTCAGTCGGTCTTCTCCACCAGATCAACCTGCACCGAGAGGGGCTGGTCGCTTGCCGTCCATGTGACCTCGCCAATCAGGCGGCCAACGGATCGCAGATCCGCTTCGATGGTTCCCAGCCGTTCCAGGACCTCCGCCGGGCCGGAGAATGCAGCCCGCGACACCTCCGTTTTCATGGAGACCTTGGCGTTGGACTTCGACCCGCGGATCGCGATGAGTGCGGCAGCAACGTCGTCCAGGAGCGCGTCGCCGCTGTCCACGGCGAGTTCCTCCGTCGTCGGCCAGGCGGCGCGGTGGATGGATCCCTCGTGCGTCCAGCGCCAGGACTCTTCGGTGACGAAGGGCATGAAGGGTGCGAACAGACGCAGTTGCACATCAAGGGCCAGCGCGAGGGCCGCGAGGGCAGAGGCCTTCTCCTCCTCGGACTGTGCGCCGTAGGCGCGTTCCTTGACGAGCTCCAGGTAGTCGTCACAGAAGGACCAGAAGAAGGTCTCGGTCTTCTCCAGCGCAGAGGTGTAGTCGAAGGACTCGAACGCGGCCGTGGCATCGCGCACCACGTCGGACAGTCCGGCCAGCACCGCCTTGTCGACGGGGTTCGTCACGGCCTCCAGACCACCGGCGTCGGCAGCCAGCGAGAGCACGAACTTGCTGGCGTTCAGCACCTTCATGGCCAGGCGACGCCCCACCTTCATCTGCGACTCGTCGAAGGGTGAATCCAGACCCGGGCGTGCCATGGCGGCGCGCCAACGCACAGCATCGGAGCCGAACTTGTCCAGGATTTCCGTGGGCACCACCACGTTGCCCTTGGACTTGGACATCTTCTTGCGATCCGGGTCCGTCACGAAACCGGAGATGGTGGCGCGCTCCCACGGCAGGGAGCCGTTCTCGAAGTGCGCACGGACCACGCGGCTGAACAGCCAGGTGCGGATGATGTCGTGGGCCTGCGGAGCCAGGTCCATGGGGAATGTGAGGTTGAACAGTTCCTCATCGCGCTCCCAGCCGCAGGCGATCTGTGGCGTCAGAGAGGACGTGGCCCACGTGTCCATGATGTCCGGATCGGCCATGAAGCCGCCCGGCTGGTTGCGAGACTCCTCGGAGTAGCCTGCGGGGCGGTGACGCACAGGATCAATGGGCAATGACGACTCATCCGCCATCAGCGGCCGGTCGTGATCGGGCTCGCCGTCGGCGTCCAGCGGGTACCAGACAGGGAAGGGGACGCCGAAGAAGCGCTGGCGGGAGATCAGCCAGTCGCCGGCCAGGCCACCCACCCAGTTCTCGTAGCGGTGGCGCATGTACTCGGGGGAGAACTTGAGCTCCTTGCCCCGCTCCAGGAACGTGGCCTTCAGGGCATCGTCGCGGCCGCCGTTGCGGATGTACCACTGGCGGGTGGCCACGATCTCGAGCGGCTTGTCGCCCTTCTCGTAGAAGTTGGCCATGCGCTGGGTCGCCTTCGGCTCGCCGACGAGTTCACCGTTCTCGCGCAGCATCGCGACGGTGGCCTCCCGGGCGGAGAACGCGGTCTTGCCGGCCAGGCCCTCGTAGGCTTCGGCGTTGGCAATCCAGTCAGGCGTTTCGCGGACGAAACGTCCGTCGCGGCCAATCACCGTGCGGGTGGGCAGGTTGAGTTCGCGCCACCACATCACGTCGGTGAGGTCACCGAAGGTGCAGCACATGGCGATGCCGGCGCCCTTGTCCGGCTCGGCTGCCGGGTGAGCCACGACGGGGATCTCGACGCCGAAAATCGGCGAGGTGACCGTGGTGCCAAACAGTGGCTGGTACCGCTCGTCATCCGGGTGGGCGATGAGGGCGCACGCGCTGACGATCAGTTCGGGGCGTGTGGTCTCGATGTGGATCGTGTTCCCTGACGCGCCGTGGAAGGCCACGCGGTGGTAGGCGCCGGGGTACTCGCGGGCCTCCAGCTCAGCTTGGGCGACGGCGGTGGAGAACGTCACGTCCCACAGGGTGGGGGCGTAGGAGAGGTAGGCCTCTCCGCGGGCGAAGTTCCGCAGGAAAGCCTTCTGGGCCACCGTCTGCGCCTCATCGGAGATCGTCGCGTAGAGGGTGTCCCAGTCCACCGACAGACCCACCTGGCGCCACATGTCCTCGAAGGCCTGCTCGTCCACGGCGGTCAGCTCGTGGCACAGCTCAATGAAGTTGGCGCGGCTGATGGGCACCTGACGCTTCGCGTCGGGCTTGGCCGGGGGCGTGTAGCCGGGCTCGTAGGGGATCGACGGGTCGCAGCGGACGCCGTAGTGGTTCTGGACGCGGCGCTCCGTGGGCAGACCGTTGTCGTCCCAGCCCATCGGGTAGAACACCTGCTTGCCCCGCATCCGCTGGTAGCGGGCCACGACGTCGGTGTGGGTGTAGCTGAAGATGTGGCCAACGTGGAGTGAGCCGGACACCGTCGGGGGAGGCGTGTCGATGCTGAACACGTCCGCGCGGCTGGCGGGGCGCTCGAAGGCGTAGGTCCTCTCATCGCGCCAGACCTTGCTCCACTTCGATTCCAGTCCTTCCAGGACGGGCTTGTCGGGAAGGCCGGACGGCTGGTGTGCTTCACTCATGCGCTGAATCCTAGTGACTCAGTCCGGACCTCCCCAATCCGGCGCTTTGTCAGCCCCGCGTGCGCATGGCGTGGGCAATCGTGGCCGTCAGCGACTCGGGTGTGATGCCCAGTGCGGTGGCGTGCCTCGCTACTTCGGAGACCAGCTCCGCAAGTCGCTCCTCTCGCACATCACTTTTCAAGAGAGCCGACGGCGCGGTGACGCGAGTCCCGGCACCCCGCCGTGAAAGCACCAGTCCGCCTTTCTCCAGCTCCGCATACGTGCGGGCCACCGTCCCGGCAGCGAGGGAGAGGTCGGCCGCCAGCTGGCGCACCGACGGCAGCCGCTGGCCGTCAACGAGGACACCCGTTCTGATCAGCTCGTCCAGTTGGCGGCGCAGCTGCTCGAACGGCGGTGTGGGGTCCGCGGTGTCGATCCGTAGTTGCAGGCTCATGGGGTCGCGCCCGTTGCTGCTTCGTGCATGGCGTCGGACTCTGAGTGCAGTGCTCGCGCGCCCGGCAGCATCAGGACGACGACGCACCACACGCTCATGGCGAAGGCGGCCAGTCCCACCACAACGGCAGTCCATCCGGCTATCAGCAGATCAATGGAGACGCCATCGACGGTGCTGACAACGAGCCTGGATGTGAGGACGCAGATTGCGGCGAGGCTCGCAGCGCCACCCAGTCCGAGGGCGGCCACGACGGATTCCGCTGAGCGGGTCCGGACGAGATCGTCGACACGCACGATCTCGGGCTTCGATGCGTCGCGGGGGCGTCGCACGGTGATCACGACCGCCGCCACGGCCAGGGTGACGAGTAGCAGGAGGCCGGTCGCGAGGGGGACGGAGTAGAACGACCCGGGCCACGGGCTGAAGCTGCCCTCGCACACGCCGTCGCACGCATAGCTGTAGGAGAAGGAACGTCCAGCCCTGCCCATGTCGTCGGAGCTGCCCATGGCAGTGGTCCAGATGAGAACTCCGGTCAGCACGGTCAGGGTGATGGCCGTCGCGCCGCCCAGAGCACGCGGAAGATAGGACCGGACGCGCCGCACCTCCAGTCCTGCGGCACCGGGGGTCCGCGCGGTGTCTCGCGAGATGAGGTCAGCGACGAGAGTGGCCACCATCTGGGTCCCTGCGAAGACGGCGGGCGCCAGCAGGAGCCCCATACCAATGGGTCCCACTGTCGTCATCAGGACAACGGCGATGAGTCCGACGACGAGGGCGATGACTCGCGCTGCGGTCGTGACGTTGCGGAGTCGGACCAACTGAGGGAAGTCACGGTCAGCGAAAGAGACAAGTCGACGGCGTCTGGGAATGACAATGAGTACCACCGCGAGAAAGAAAGCTACTGACGAAACGATCACGAGGATGATGGGAATGGGAGTCATGACGCAGCCTTTTGTAGTGGGTGAGTGGTACAAGTATTAATATGCTCCCGTTCAGTCAATGTGTCAAGTGTCTGTTACAAGCCTTCTGGATGAGGTCGTCGTGGAGAGGGGAAACGACGAAACCGCCGTCCCCTGTTCGGGGGCGACGGTTTCGTGTGTTGAGTGTGTTGGTCAGCCGTCGATCTCGCTGATGGCCCGGTACAGGTCCTCGGGTGTCGGCTGAATGATGAGCTCCTGACCCTCGAAGAACTCCAGTGTGGTGTCACCCACTGTGAAAGTGGGTGTTCCCTGGATGCCAGCCTTGGGGAACTCATCGTCGGCGTTCTTCGCGAAGTCCTGGAAGGCACGGCCGTCGTAGAGTTCCTGGAACTTGACCAGGTCATCCCCCTCGATGCCCACCTGGGCGGGGAAGTCCACCCGAAGCTGCTGATCGCTGTAGCCCGAGCCGGTGGCGAGCAGGCTCTGGTACACCACGTCCTGATATTCACGGAACTTGCCGACGGCGTCCGCGGAAGCAGCGGCCATGGCCGCGCGCTCCGAGTTGTCAGTGCCGTCCTTGTCGTCGAAGAAGTATGCGAGACGCACCTCGGCGGTGATCCTGCCCTCGTCCACCAACTGCTGGATGGACGGTCCGAACGCCGCTTCCCTCTCGGCGCATGCGGGGCAACGGAACTCCTCCCAAATCACGAGGTTCGGCACGTCCTCGGCGGGCTGGACGTCCTTGCTCTCGAACTGGATGCCGTAGTTCTCGGTGGCATTCGGAGGACTCTGTTGCTCAGAGCCTGCACTCTGCTGGCCGAGGGACTGGGAGACCACCAGGGCAAGGATCACCACGACTGCGAGCGCCACGACGGACAGGGAAATCCACAGGACACGGGTGGTGCGGCGACCACGCGCTTCCTCGGCTTCGGCTTTCAGTCTCATTGCTTCGCGGCGGCTGGGGCCAGTGCTGGTGGCGGCCATACAGGTCACTCCTTGTGAATCAGGTGTTGATGAACAGTTGTTGCATCGATCTTGGGATGAACTCCATCAGTCAAGGTGATCGTCCGCCAAATCGTCGGCGGAAGGACAGCTCACCGCAACAGGACGAACCGTCGCCCGAAAGAACGGACGACGGCTCCCACCCCCCAGTCGCTGGTGAGGATCAGGCATTTGCCTCGTTGATGGCGCGCAGCAGATCCTCGGGCGTGGGCTCGATGATGAGCTGACCGGACTCGTCAGAGAACTCGAGCTTGTTCTCACCCACCTTGTACGTGGGCGTCCCGGAGATCTTGTCCGTGGTGAACTGATTGTCGGACTTGTCCGCAAAGTCGGTGAAGGCGCGGCCGTCGTAAAGCTCCTGGAAGGTGGCCAGATCCTCGCCCTCGATGCCTGCCAGCGCAGGGAAGTCGGTTCGGAGTTGCTCGTCCGTGTAGCCGGGCCCGCCGGCAACCTCTTCGGGTTGGTTCTCGTACATCACCGTGTGGAACTCGCGGTACTTGCCGACGGCGTCTGCTGCTGCGCCGGCGATGGCGGCGCGTTCCGAGGCGTCGTTGCGCAGACCATCGTCGAGGAAGTGGGCGGTGATGACCTCCGCGGTGATCTCGCCCTCGTCGATGAGCTGAAGGACCGAAGCACCGAAAATTTCCTCCGTGCGGGCGCAGCCCGGGCACTGCGGATCCTCGTAGATCTTCAGGTGGGGCACGCCGTCGGCTGGCTCCACGTCCTGGGTCGTGATCTCGATACCGTTGCTGGCCGTGGCGTTGGGAGGGGTCTGCTGGTCCGCGAGCGCCGTGTCCTCCTTGCTCAGATTCTGGGAGACCACCAGGGCGAGGATCACCACGACAGCCACGGCCACGACGGCCAGTGAAATCCACAGGATGCGGCCATTGCGACGTCCACGGGCCTCCTCGGCCTCCGCCTTCAACCGCATTGCTTCTCTGCGGCTCGCGCCAGAATTGTTGGCCATGGGGTCACTCCTTGCGCTCAGGGGTCAGGGAAAAGTTGTTGGGAACAAGGGCTGGGCGAGACGCTCTCAGCGAAGGTCCGCATCCGCCGATTCGTCGTCGAGGGCCTCCGTGTCCTCATCAACGATCACTCCATCATCAATCATCGACGGTGTGCCGAGAAGAAGACGGTCGAGGCTGAAGAGTGAACGTGGGCGCACGAGCAGCCAGATGCACAGTGCAGACATCCCGACGTTTTCAGCAATCTTCATCGGGTAGTTGGTGTCCTCGGCGGCCACCTCCCCGCCGGAGCCGAAGCAGCCACAATCGATGCTGATTCCCTGTGACCACACCCAGGCGATACCGATGATGAAGGAAACGAGCATCAGGAGCGTGACCGCGGCGGCGCCCCGGGTCAGGAGCCCCACGATCAGCAGGAGGGCTGCCAGAATCTCCACGACGGGGAGAATGTAGGCCAGGATGTCGCTCATCCAGAGCTCTGGCAGCAACTGGTAGGCGCGGATGCTGCGTCCGAACAGGGGAATGTTGGTGATCTTGGTGACACCGGCGTAGAGAAACACAAGGCCGGGGATCAGCCGAGCCACCAGACCAACCCAGTCACGCCAATTACGGACGCCGGGCGCAGCATGGGTCTCGTTCACGGCCATATCCTATCCGGCGCACCAAGTGGGTTCCCAT
>CBDTVQ010000055.1:0-9190 GCA_965364045.1 uncultured Tessaracoccus sp.
TGAGGTCCTGGTTGACCAGGGCACCGCGCTCGGCCTCGCCGACGATGACGATTGCCACGTCAACGCTGACCTTCTCGCCCTTCTTCACGATGAGCAGGTCCATGTGCTCCAGGAATCCGGTGATGGGGTCGCGCTGGATCTGCCTGGGAAGCGTGGTGATGGCCTTCTTCTCACCCTCGATGGTGATCTTCAGCAACACGTTGGACTGGCGCAGGAGCAGGAAGGTTTCCTTGCCAGGCAGGGAAACGTGCACGGGATCCGTGCCGTGACCGTAAATCACTGCGGGGATCTTGTCATCGCGACGAAGGCGACGTGACGCGCCCTTGCCGAACTCGTTGCGCGGGAATGCTGTCAGCTTGAAATCAGCCACTTCTATGTCTCCTGGTGTAGTGATCGCGGGGGCGACTGCAGGAGAGGGCTTGTCGATAACGGACTGAAATCTTTCAGTCCCTCGCCAGGCAGCTCCGCCAGCTTATCCCACCTTGGCTACGGTTGCGCAATGACGGAGGCTGGTGAAAAGGACATGTGGTTGACGGTGGGCGAGGTGGCCGGGCGCGCAGGGCTGTCCGTCAGAACACTGCACCACTACGACCAGCTTGGGCTGCTTCACCCCAGTGAACGCTCGGCCAGCGGGTACCGCCTCTACTCACCCGATGACTTGGCGCGGTTGCTGCAGATCCAGCACCTGAAATCTCTCGGACTGAGCCTGGACGAGGTACGCGCAGCCCTCGACGCCGACGATTTCGATGCGGCGGGCGTCCTCGAGGACCACATCTCGGCAGTGGAGCGCCGCATCACCGACGAGCAGAGGCTGCTGCACACCCTTCATGCATTACGCGCGCCCGCCCGAGTTGGATGGCGCGAGGTGCTCTCCGCAGTGGAGCAGACGCAACGACTGCGCCACCCAGAACCCCAGGTGCGCTTCCGGGCTGCTCTGGGCTCTGCCGACGGGGTGCCGTTGCAAGACCTCATCCGACAGCTGGCGGCAGATCCGGTGTCCGGTGTGCGCGAGGTTCTGACGTGGGCCATTGCCCGGCACGGTCCTGCAGCCGTCCCCGCCCTCACTCCCCTTCTTCAGCACTCCGACCCGGTGGTGCGGGCGCAGGCTGCCCACACGCTGTCCAAGCTCGGCGATCCCATGGCCGTGCCAGCGGTCCTACCCCTCCTCGGGGACGGGGATACGGAGGTCGCCGCCAAGGCGGCACAAGTGATCGGCAGGCTCGGGGGCGCTGATGCCGTGCAGGCCCTCGTCGATCGGGTGGGCTCCGGGCCGCGCGAACTCGACGACGCCGTCATGACCGCACTGGAGGAGATCGGTAACGACGCCGTCGATCAGTTGCTCAAGAAGCTCATTGCGGCCTCATCCCGAACGCGGGCGGGTGCCGCCGAAGCCCTGGGCCTCATCGGGGATCCCGCTGCCACCCCGCATCTGGCCCCGCTGCTGACCGATCCGGAGGCCGCCGTCCGCTTCGAGGCGATCGTGGCTCTCGGACAACTCGACGGCGAGGAGGCGACGACAGCGATCGTCCAGGGCGTGCACTCCCCGGACGACCGGGTCGCTCAGGTCTCCAAGCGCCTGCTGAGCAACCGACGCGCGACGCCGTCCAGTGGCTGAGGGCCAGCGGCCTCAACCTCCTGCAACGCAGCGTGCGCCGCATCTCCACCGACCGCTCCGAGCGCCATCACGGCGGCCAGTGCCACTTCAGGGTCCTCGTCCGAGGTGACGCCTGACAGTGCGAACGCCGCAGGCTGGGCATCCTCACCAATCTGCGCAAGAGCCTCGGCCGCATGCATCCGCACTGCCGAGTGCTCGTGTTGCAGGAGCGGGACCAAGGCCTCCACGACCAAGGCACCCAACTGCTGCAAGGCGTTACTGAGTGCATCCCTCTGCTCGCTCTCCCCATGGCCGAGACGTGACAGCAACGGCCGAACGACATCCGCACTCCCTGTACTGGCCGCGGCCCGGTATGCCTTGATGGCCACGTCCGGATCCTCATCGGAGATCACCGGCAGGATGTGCGCCACATGAGCGGGATCCCCCACCTTGGAAAGGATGTGTGCGGCTTGGCGACGCTCCAGGGGATCCTCGGAAGTCAGCAGCGACAACACAGCCGGGATGGCGTCATCTCCGTGCTGCACCAATGCCCACGTGATGCCTTCGCGAACGTGGAAGTCCTCTTCCACGGGAATGCGCGACACGAGAATGTTCGTGACGCGGGCATCGTGCAGGGTGCCGGCAGCCAGGGCTGCCCGGAGCCGGACATCGCGATCAGGATGGGTGATGAGTGTGTCGAACTGTGTGGCGTGGGAGTGGTTGGCGTTCATGCACTGAACGCTATGCCCTGACGTTGCGTAAGGGTCAACCAGAGGCGTCAGTTGCGACGTCTGTAGTGTCATCCATTCCATGGTTTCATCGATCGAGGACGCCTACAGGGCCATGATCGCGGGCGGCTCGCCTGTCTCCCCCAGCATCAAAGCGTTGTCCGAGGCGGCAAAGAACGGCATCACCCAAGAACGACGCATTCACTTCGGCCCTGGAAGGCGTATGAGGCCTGTGGCGCCGTGAATTTCGCTCATCGCAATAGGGACGCTGCCGGAAAGGGGCGGTTGGACACCACCTGTTTCACATCATGCTCTGTTCACAACATGAAGCGATTGTTGATGGGCGCGTCGAAGTTGCCCTTGCCCTGATACATCTCCACGGACTCCCGCAGTGATTTCAGGAAGTACGGCGGGAAGTCCATGCCCTTGTCCTTTGCCCAGAGCAGCCTGGCTTCCAGGCGGCCGATCTCCTTGGCGTAGACCTCCATCTCCAGGTCCATGCCCAATTCCGTCAGCACCCCACCCAGGTCCTGCTGGTACTTCTTCACATAGTCGACGCCCACCAGCGTGAAGGCCTGGGAGCGCAGCAGCTGGGTCACGTACAGCTGCCATGGCCTCAACGCTTCGTCCTGCACCATCTTCTCGGCGGACATCTTGTAGAAGGTGTAGTGCCCCGGCTCCTGCTGCTTGATGGGATGGATGATCGTCTCCGCGATCGCGTGCTCCCCCATCAGCTTCAGTTCCTTGATGAGGATGCTGTAGGCAACCACGGCCTGCCGCTCGGTGGAGGCACCCGTCAGGTAGTAGAGCATCCGGGAGATGTCGTGGATGGGTTCCCAATGGGCCAGAGCCCCCAGCAGTTTCATGCGCAGCGGGACGGTCATGAAGGGATCCGCCGGTTCCATTCCCAGGTCCACCTGCAACTGGTCGAGCAGGTAGCCGTGCGCCATCTCCTGGTCGTACCAGACGTCCTGGTAGAAGATCTTGTCCACCTCGCTGACATTGGGCAGCAGCGTCAGGAGCTCCAGGACGTTGCGGTCCACTTCCAGTTCCACGCGGGCGAGGTAGTCGATGGTGCCGGCGAATCGCCTCTTCACGGCTTCTGCATCGTGAATCGTTCGGTCTGCCGAACCGAGCGCAATGGGCGGATGCTTGTCACCCAGCCTGAGGGTGAATGTCTTCAGAGAGGCATCGGTGATCTTGGGGGCTGGCACCGAGCCACTCTACGGGAGGAAACACCGGGTCACTCATTGACGAAACATCGTCGTCGCTATTGCGGCATGATCCGAGCCGGAAATATCCACAATATTCACATCACCGACCGCGTAAGAATTTCTCGGTATCAGTGTGTGGTCAACTGCCGGGCGAGGATCCGTCGAAAGGATCGAGAGCATTCCAGCTCACCATCACAAAGCTGGTGCTGCACTGCTGAACAGATGGACGGCTGCCAAGAAAGCCGTGGCAAGTCCAGAGCCGACAAGAAGCACAGACACGAGCGTGCTCACTCGACGGCCAACGCTTCCGTCGGCGTCGCGTTGGCGGCACGCCGACCCGGCAGGACCGAAGCGAGGCAGGCAGCAACGAAGCAGACGGCCACCAACAGCAGTGTGAGGCCAACGTCGAGGCTGAAGACCAATTCTGTCTGCGACCCGTCGGGCATCATCAGTATCGCGGAGCTCACACCCAACCAACCGAAGAAGGCTCCTGCGAGGATGCCGATCCCGGTACCAACGAGGGCAAGCATCAATGCCTCCGCCAACAGCATCCACCTCAGACCCGAGCGCTGCATCCCGAGTGCCCGAAGAAGGGCCGATTCGCGTTGTCGTTCGATCACCGACAGGCCCAGCGTGTTGCCCACGCCAACCAACGCGATCACAACCGCGACCCCCAGCAGCGCGGTGAGGACGATCAGCACCACGTTGAGCACCTGCTGCAGGACGCCTGCGAAGAAGGCACTTCCATCCAGCCAGACACCTGGATGGACGTCTGTGAGTGCCGCCACGGCGTCGAGGGTGGTGGCCGACGTCCTGTCCGTCATCGACATCCAGATCTCGGTGACCCGTGACTCCCCCTCCAACTCCGAAAAAGTCGCTTCGCTCACGGCAGCCATGCCGTAGGCCATGGACGCGGAGGAGACGACCTTCAGAGAAACAGGACCGTTGATACCTGCCAGATCGAGCGTCCCCTCCAAGGACGAGTCCTCTTCCACGACAATGCTCCCCTCGGGGGCAGCCAGCGTGTCGGACAGGCCCAACTCCTCCCGGGCGGGGTTCACATTGCGGACTGCCAGGACGTAACCGTCGTCCAACTCAACCGGCCTGCTGGAGACCTCCACCGCGGCAGAAATGCCTGCGATGTCGTTGACCTGCTCCAGGAGGTCCGTCGGCAGTGCCTCGTCGGAGGTCAACGTCAGATCGATGGGATATTTCTGGTTGATGGCCTCCATGCCCGAACTGCGCACGGTGGACACCGCCACCTGCAGCGTCACGACGAGCCCGACGGCGAGCATGAGCGCCACGGCAGTGGCCGCGGCGCGTTGTGGATTGCGGGCGGCATTGGTGGCCGCCAGTCGCGTCGTAGGGCCTGTGAAACCAAACACCTTGCCCAGCAGTCGCAGCAGTGGGGGGATGTAGAACGGGGCCGCGCCGAGGATCGCGACGCTGAGCAGGAATCCCGCCCCCATCGCCCAGATCAGTGACCATGTCGTGAACAGCCGACTCACGACAACCAGCAGGATTCCACCCGCTGCGAAAACCCCACAGATGATGGCGCGGGCAACCGACAGCCGCTTGGCGCGAGCGCCGGAGGGGACTGCCTGCAGGGCCTCGATGGGCGACACCCGCGTCGCGACGAAGGATGGCCCCACCACCGACAGCAGCGTGGCGAGAACCCCAATTCCCAGCGCGGCCAGAAGTTCGACCGGACGCAGCACCAGCCCCCAGAAGATGGATCCGGTGAACACCGAGCCCAATGCTGCCACCCCAATGCCGAGTGCGATTCCGAGGAGTGAACCGATGAGGCCGAGCAGAAGAGCTTCCCAGACCAGACGCCCCCGAACCTGACCTGTTGATGCCCCGACGGCGCGCAGCAGACCAATCTGGCGTCGACGCTGGGCGACGAGGATTGTGAAAGTGTTGGAGATGGTGATGATGCCCACCACCAGCGCGACGCCCGCGAAGCCCAGGAGCAGGTAGCGGAACACATCGAAGTCGCCGGTCAGTTGGTTCAGCGACTCGGCACGGGCTTCGTCACCGGTGAGAACGGAGACTTCCAGCCCCTTGCTGGCAGCGTTCGCGGCCGCCTCGACGGCGGAGACTGCGGCGGCCGGGTCACCATCGGTGCGCAGCACCCACAGATCGGCCCTGTCGGCGGCCTCCTCAGGCAGAACGTGAAACCCGGTGACGCCGAACCAGGCCTTGGGATCGGTGGTCCTCCCCACCACGATGACCTGCTCACCTCCCGCCAGCGTGACGGATTCACCCACCGAAACCCCCAACTGGGACAGCCCGTCAGCGGACAGCGCGACTTCGCCTGCGCCGGCCGGCCACCTGCCCTCGACAATCGACGACCATCTGAAGGGTTCATCCGGGACAGGAAGCATCGTCACGAAGACTGACGCCCCGTCGTTGCCAAGCATGGCAATCTCCTGGTGGGCCGTGTCGACTGCCGTCACACCTTCCACGCCATTGAGTGCCGTCGTCACCGCCGCCGGGGATTCGAAGTCGCCGGACACCACCACATCCGCCTGCGACGTGGAAAGGTTGGTGAACCGGGCCATCGACTGCTGTTCAGTGGCCACCAGCGTGGAGATGGCGGCGATGAAGGCCACGCTGATGGCGATGGCCGCCACGGTGGCGACGAAACGCCCCGGGTGGAGGCGGATCTCGTTGGTGGCGTCGCGAAGCATCAGGCGCCCAGCCGTCCGAAGGTGGCGAGCATCAGCTCTGCGCTGGGGCTGGGAACGTCGTCGACGATGCGCCCGTCCAGCAGGACCAGCGCACGATCCGCGTACGCAGCGGCCTTCGGGTCATGGGTGACCATGATGATGGTCTGACCCTGCTCGGAGGAGCAGCGTCGCAGGTACCGCAGCAGGGACGTCCCGGTCTTCGAGTCCAGCGCGCCGGTGGGTTCGTCGGCGAAAACCACCTGCGGCCTGGTCATCAGGGCCCGGGCGATGGCCACGCGTTGCTGCTGGCCGCCCGAGAGCTGACTGGGGCGGTGCGTCAGACGATCCCCCAGCGACAACGATTCGACGACTGCCGCAAAGTGTTTTCGATCCACCTTTGTGCCGGCCAGGTCCAAAGGAAGCACAATGTTTTGCTTCGCAGTCAGTGTGGGCAGCAGGTTGAAGGACTGGAATACGAAACCCACCTTGTCGCGGCGAATCCGGGTCACCTGCTTTTCCGGGAGTTGCGACAGGTTCTGCTCACCCATCCAGGCATTGCCCGACGTGGCACGGTCCAGACCGGCCATGCAATGCATCAGCGTCGATTTACCGGAGCCCGAGGGTCCCATGATGGCGGTGAACGACCCGGCGTCGATGGTGACCGAGACATCATCGAGCGCCACCACCTGGCTGTCAGAGTTCAGTCCGTAGACCTTGCTGAGATGCTCGGTGCCGCAGGCGGCGGAAGTGGGCGGGGCGCTGTGCAGGATCTGGGACATGGTGGGTGGGTAGCCTTTCGTCGGTTCACGACGAGCCTAGGATCCAGCCACCCTGCCCCGGATCAGCCCCCGGTCACCGTTGACCGGACACGGAGTCACACCCTGGGGGCACTCGCCCCCCACCTCACTCCTGCCATAGGGAGACGAGCACCTTCCCGGAAACCTCCGAATCCTTCGCCGTGACGAAGGCTTCCTCGGCACGTTCGGCGGAGATCTCGTGGGTGATGACGTCCTCGATGCCAGGGTTCGCGTCCAGCATCGCAATGGCCGCCTCGATCTCGTCGTTGAAACGGAACGAGCCGTGCATGGTGAGCTCGGCGGAGATCATCGGCGCGAGGTTGATACCGACGGCCTTGTTGGGGAGCATGCCCAGCTGCACGTACTGGCCGGCGCGACGCGCTGCGAGAAGCGCTCCGTTGACCGCGGCGGGGACCCCTGAACATTCGAGCACCACATCAAAAGTACGTGCGGGAACTTCCTCTTCCGTAACCCGGATGGTGCGGTGCACCCCGAGCGCTTTGGCCCGCTTCAGCGGTCCGGGCAGGACGTCGGTGGACACCACCTCCGAGGCGCCACCGGCAAGCGCTGCTGCGGCCGCAAGAAGACCGATGGGACCCGAGCCGGACACCAGCACGGACTTGCCCGCGACACCGCCGACGAGGCCGATGCCATGCAGTCCAACCGACAGCGGTTCGGCGAGGGCAGCTCGTCGCAGGGGCAGCGAATCGGGCAGCACCCGGAGCATGCCGCTCTCCAGGACCATGAACTCACTCATACCGCCCTGGGTGTGCGGCGTCGTGGATGCGCTTCCCAGGTAGGCGCCGTTGGGCCACAGGTGGGGCTTGTCCTCGATGCCGGGCTGCGAAGTGCCGAACGTGGCCGGATGGATTGTCACAGGGGTCCCCGCGGCCAGCGTCCCGGACGGGTCCAGATCCACGGTGCCCGACATCTCGTGGCCGGGGATCAGCGGTTCCCGGACGACGAACTCGCCGTTGGCGCCCTCGTGCCAGTAGTGCAGGTCAGACCCACAGATCCCGCCGTAGGCCATGCGCACCCTGACCTGCCCCTCACCGGGTTCCGGCGTGGGAAGAACTTCCTGCCGCAGGTCCAGTTTCCCGTGGATGACGATCGCCTTCATGTTGCTCCTTGAGTCTGTGGTGACGGATCACACGACCGCGGTCATGCCGCCGTCGACGAAGATGTTCTGGCCTGTGACGAAGCTGGATGCGTCCGAGGAAAGATAGATGAGTGTGCCCACGAGTTCGTCCAGCTTTCCCCACCTCATGGCGGGTGTGCGGTTGATCACCCAGTTGTTGAAGGCCTCATCCTCCACGAGCGCCTTGTTCATCTCGGTGGCGAAGTAGCCGGGCGAGATGGCGTTCACCTGGATGTTGAAGCGCGAAAGATCGGCGGCCATGCCCTTTGTGAGCATCACCAGACCACCCTTCGTGGCGCCGTAGGGTGCAATGGTTTGGCGTCCCAGTTGTGACTGCACCGAGCCGATGTTGATGACCTTGCCGGAACCTCTTTCTGCCATCGCCGTCGTCACCTGTTGCGAGACATAGAAGGCGCTGGAGAGGTTGGCGGCGACGATGTCGTCCCAGTCCTTCGTGGAGAACTCGTTGAAGGGTGCACGGCGCTGGATCCCTGCATTGTTGACCAGCACATCCGGCACGCCGTGTTCGGCCACGAGCGCTGCGATGCCTTCGCGGACGGCATCAGAATCCGTGACGTCAAAGGACACCATGGCGGTCTCGTCGCCCGTGATGGCGGTGATGCGCTCCCGCGCCGATGCCAGCGCTTCTGCGTCACGCCCATGCAGGATGACCCGGGCCCCGGCGCTTGCCAGCCCCGCTGCCAGTTCCTGCCCCAGACCTCGTGACGACCCCGTCACGAGGGCAAGCTTCCCGTTGATGTTGAATATGTCGTTGCTCATTGCGCCCTCCTAGAAAATGGCGTAGACGATCATGGCCAGGCCGAAGCCCAGGACTGATTCGATGGTTTGCTGGACCGTCCAGGTCTTGAGGGTGGTCTTGACGTCCATCCCCATCAGGCGACCCACGAGCCAGAACCCGGAGTCGTTCACGTGACCGGCAAAGACGGAGCCGGCAGCGGTGGCCAGTGTGATGGCCACGATCTGCATTGTGCTGAAGTCTCCCGCGATCACGGCGGGTGACATCAGGCCGGCGGCGGTGACCAGTGC
>CBDTVQ010000056.1:0-9066 GCA_965364045.1 uncultured Tessaracoccus sp.
CCCTCGTACTGCGAATCATGGGGCGGAACGTCGTCGCCCGGGCGACCGCTGGCCGCACCCCTTGCTGCCGGGCCATCAGAGATGGCACGGACGAGCGCAAGTTCATCGTTGAAGTCGATGGTGTTCTCGTTGTCAGGGTCAGTCTGTGGACCGGGCAGTCTCTCCCCGATCATCCAGCGGGCGTCGGCATTGTCAGCGATGCTGAACAGGCCCTTGGGATCGAAGACGAACTCGGCTGCGCGGGAGGCAGCCTGATCATCCAGAAGCCCCACCAGACGCCATTTCAGGTCGTTCTGACGCCAGGCGTCCCACTCCACCGTGTCCGCGTCCAGGCTGCGGGCCTGCAACCTCTCACGCACGATCTCACCGAGACGACGATGCCCCGATCCGTCGCCGCGTCGCCTCACTGAGGCGCCGAGAGCCATCCTCGTCATGTGCGCTCGCTCCGCCATGACGGGAAGGGCGAAGCCCTCGATCCGATTCACCTCCACGCCTGCCTCGGCGGCGACTTCCGGGACGGAAGCGCCGGCGCGGAGGCGCGCTTGTATCTCACGCGGGCTCAGTGCACTGTTCATCTGGCAACTCCAAAGACGTTAACTCGCGCCCAACCTATCAGCGCAGGGGCTGCTCATCAGGCCATCACCGGCTCATCTTGCCGGTGTCGATCATGGACGTCGTTGGGCAGTTGCTTGCGTGAGCGGTGGAATGTGGTACACATACCCCGATCAAGTCGGCTGGGTCCGACAGGGTTCAGGACCAATGAAAGGACCGGCGTATGGCCACCGACTACGACGCCCCGCGTAAAAACGAAGAAGAATCGAGCGAGGATTCGCTCGAGGAACTCAAGTCGCGGCGCAATGACAAGAACTCCGGCAAGGTGGATGAGGACGAGGTCGAGGCGGCCGAGTCGTTTGAGCTGCCCGGAGCAGATCTCTCGCACGAAGAACTGACTGTCCGGGTTCTGCCCAAGCAGGCCGATGAGTTCACATGTGCTTCGTGTTTCCTGGTCAAGGCCAGCAGCCAGCTGGCGGAAACCAAGAACAATCAGAAGTACTGCGTCGACTGCGTGTAATACCCCAGGGTGTGCAACAAGGGGCAGGAGCAGGGTGTGACCCAGGCTCCTGCCCCTTTTGCATCATTTCTTGGAGATGTCCAGCTTGTTGCTCTGCATGGCAGGCGCCTTGTGGCCCATGCTGGCGAGCCAGCGCTTCTGCATGAATCGATTCATGACGAGCTGGGAGATTCCCACGCCAAGACCACTTGCGGTCGCCCAGATGAGGGCCTTCGTCAGCGGTGTATCAGGGTCATTGGGATCTGGTGGCTCGTCCCCGGTGCTCATCTCCCAGACCTTCGTGACGACCTTCTGGGCTATCAGCGTCGACGCTGCCCCCAGAACTCCGGCGTACACCTTCCACAGCACCTTCTCGGTCATGCTCATTGGCTTGGCCCTCCATCTCCTGAGTAGATGCTTTTCATTATGCCCAACGAGCAGGGCTAGATTGGGATCATGACCTTTGTGGAGCGGTTGCGGGTGCCGTTGTGGTGGTGGCTGATAGCCCTGCTGCTGGTGGCCACGGCCGCTGTCGCCATCCTCGCGTACGTCCCGCCAGTACCCGGATCCATCGTGCTTGGGCTTTTCGCCCTCGCCGTGGGCCTCGTGGTCTTCTCCTACGGACATACGGCCATCCGTGTCTCCGACGGCGCGCTCCAAGTCGGACGCAATGCCGTGGCGGGGGAGTGGATCGGTGGCGCCGAGGTGCTGGACCGGACCGCCAGCGCCCATGCTCTCTCTGCTGGCGCTGACATCAGCGATCTGCTGCTCACACGGCCCTACATCGGTGAGCTCGTGCGCGTAGGCATCGCCGACGCCGCGGATCCACATGCGCACTGGCTCGTAAGCAGTCGCCGGGCGGACAAGCTGGCGGAAGCCGTCCGTTCCATCAGCGGCGTGACGCCATGAACGTCGAGGCAATCGTTGAGGTTGCAGGACATCTTCCTCACTATGCCCGCCCGGGGGATGCCGGGGCTGACCTGCGCTGCACCATCGACGTTTCGCTGGAGCCCGGAGAGCGGATGCTCGTGGGCACCGGTGTCTCCGTCGCGCTACCCCCCAACACCGTGGGACTCGTCACTCCCCGCTCCGGACTGGCGGCGCGGCTGGGCCTGGGCATTGTCAATGCGCCCGGCGTCATTGACTCCGGCTACCGTGGTGAAATACGTGTGTGTCTGGTCAACCACGACACCACTCATCGGATCACCCTCGCGGCGGGTGACCGGGTGGCCCAACTCGTTGTGCTGCCGTGCATCACTGCCCACTTCCATGCTGTGGACGCACTGGATGAGACGGAACGCGGTTCCGGTGGTTATGGTTCTACGGGCGTGGGGAACAACACGCCCACACTCAACTGAGAAAGGCTGCACCGTGGATCTGGGACGCTCGAAGGGCGACGATGTGAACGCCGAGGACAGCACAGCGGAGCAGGCTGCAGAAAGCCTCACAGACAGTGATGAGCTTTCGCAGACGGTTGCGGTTGAAGAGGACGAAACACTGCAGTGGAATGACTGGGACGCCGCGTTCGTTCGCGAGGAGGGGCCCTACGACATTGAAGAAGTGGACCTCGACGCCGACGAGGTCAAACGACTTGATCTTGGAGCCCTGGTCATCACGCCCTTCGACAAAATGAATCTTCAACTGCAGGTGGACAAGGCCAAGGAGAAGGTGCAGGCGCTCCTCATCTCCGACGGTGCCTCCGCCATGGAGGTGGCTGTTTTTGCCGGCCCCACACGCGCGTCGATGGTGTCCGAGATACGCGGAGAGATCATCCGGGCGACGGCCGATGCCAAGGGCAAAGTGGAGATGGTCGACGGACCATTCGGCGCTGAACTGCGTCGACGTCTGCCCGTCACCACACCCGAGGGCAAGGCAGCCACCCACCTGTCGCGCACATGGCTCGTGGGAGGTCCCGGATGGGTCCTGCGTGGCGTCGTCATGGGAAGGGCAGCGCTGGAGCCCGACAACGAAGAAGCTGACAGCGCCCTCTGGGAGTTCTACAGCAACATCGTCGTGCGCCGAGGCCAGCAGCCTGCCGTCCCCGGTAGTGTATTGACGATGGACGTGCCACAACTGGACGAGAAGTGACCGAGCGGGAGCCCAAGCGCAGGTCGCTCGGGGAGCGCTTCCGGCGGTTCCTGTCGTCGGTGGAGCAACTCGAGGCCGAGGAGCTTGCGGATCAGGCGAGGCGGGCCGGCGCGGTCCCGCTCAGCGAGTGCCAGATCCGTCAGAAGGTGACGCTGCGCGGCACGGTCACCTCGGTCACCGCCTCGAACACGTCATGGTTGGAGGCCGACCTGAACGACGGGACGGGCACCGTCAGCCTGATCTGGATGGGGCGTCGACGCATCGAGTGCATCATGCCGGGCAGGAACCTGATGGTGACGGGGAGGCTCACCGAGGAGGAGGGGCGTCGCGTCATCTTCAACCCCGAGTTCGAGGTCCTCTCCTAGCCCGCGGAGTGGTACCGCGCCGGAGGCCACAGACCCCGACGACAGGTCAGTCGTCGGCGGTGTCGCTGGCAAACATGGCCGCCAGCTCCGATTCGGCCTCCTGGCTCACCACGAACAGCAGTTCGTCGTCCGCCTCCAGGGCCCCATCACGCTCGGGGACCAGGGGGACGCCATCACGGATGATGGCCACGAGCACCGCGTCCCTCGGAAGTTGAACGTCGCGGATCCTGCGTCCGGCGTAGGAGGAATCCGTTGGCAGCCGTATCTCTGACAGGTTGGTGGTGGACTTGTTGAAGGTGAACAGCCGCACCAGATCTCCCGTGGCCACAGCCTCCTCCACAAGGGCGGACATGATGCGCGGGGTGGACACCGCCACGTCCACGCCCCACACGTCGTCGAACATCCACTCGTTGCCCGGATGGTTCACCCGGCCAACAGTTCGTGGCACGCCAAACTCTGTCTTGGCCAGAAGGGAGTGCACCAAGTTCACCTTGTCATCACCGGTGGCGGCAATGCTGACGTCGCAGTTCTCGAGTTCTGCCTCCTCCAGCGTGGCCAACTCACAGGCATCGGCCTGGAACCACTCGGCGCCCGGCACTGTGTCCGGCTTGATCGAGTGGGGATCCCGTTCGATCAGCAGGACCTGGTGTCCGTTGGCGATCAATTCGCGGGCGATGGACCGCCCGACGTTGCCCGCACCTGCAATGGCGACGCGCATCTCTGTCCTCTCCTAATGTCTGGCCGGTGGCGCGGTATGCCTGCTGGGTGGCGCCGAGAACAAGGTCTCGATGTCCGAGGTCCGGTCCGTCTCGCAGCCCACGTAAATCATGTCCCCGTCCTGGAACACGGTCTCGCTGTCTGGGACGAGGCCCTTGCCGACCCGCACCATGAATGGGATGGGGGCGTGTGCAGCACTGGACAGTTCCCGGATGCGGCGCCCCACCCAGTCGTTGTGGACGAAGACCTGCAGCAGATGGACGTTTCCTGAGGGGTCGCGCCAGACGGGCTCGCTGCCCTCGGGCAACAGACGACGCAGCACCTGGCCCACCGTCCACCGTACGGTGGCCACCGTCGGGATGCCGAGCCGCTCGTAAACGGCGGCACGGCCCTGGTCGTAGATGCGGGCGACGACGTTGTCCACGTGGTATCCCTCACGCACCACACGTGCGGCGAGGATGTTGGAGTTGTCGCCGCTGGACACGGCAGCGAAACCGTCGGCGTGGCGAATGCCCGCCTCCTCGAGGACCTCGCGGTCGAATCCCACGCCCTTGACGGTGGTGCCCTGGAAGTCACTCCCGAGCCTGCGGAAGGCATCCGGGTTGACGTCCACCACAGCCACGTTGTGGCCCCGCTTCTCCAGGCCACGGGCCAACATGGCACCAACGCGGCCGCAGCCCATGATGACGATGTGCACGCTCAACTCTCCTCGGGATCGACACTGCAGACGCTACCGCACACGGGCCCCCCAGCGGCAAGGTCTTCCGGGTAGGAGTTGGAGGGTCCTCAGGTCTACCGTTGGCGCGTGAACATTTTCTCCGCGCTCAAGCGGGTCCTCGTGGGCAGGCGACTGTCCAACGAACTGATGGGGGAGACCCTGCTGCCCCGACGCCTGGCGCTGCCGGTCTTCGCGTCGGACGCACTGAGCTCGGTTGCGTACGCACCGGACGAGATCCTCATCACCTTGTCGCTGGCCGGGATGACGGGGTACATGTTCTCATGGCAGATCGGCGTCGCCGTCGCCGTCGTGGTGGGGGTGGTGGTGCTGTCGTACCGGCAGACCGTTCACGCCTACCCCACGGGCGGTGGGGACTACGAGGTGGCAGCAGCCAACCTGGGTGACCGGGCCAGCCTCACCGTGGCGTCGGCCCTGCTGGTGGACTACGTCCTCACCGTGGCCGTCTCCGTCTCGGCGGGCGTGCTGAACGCCCAGGCCATCATTCCCTCGCTGGCAGGACACGAAGCGGGCGTGGCGATCGTGGTGATCATCCTGCTCACGCTCATGAACCTGCGGGGCGTGCGGGAATCCGGCGGGTTCTTCGCGTTCCCCACCTACATCTTCATGGTGTCGATGTTCCTCATGGTGGGCATCGGTCTGTTCCGGATCTTCATCTTGGGCCAGACGCTGGTCAGTGAGACCGCAAACCTCACGGTGATCGCCCCCGAGGGCAGCCCCGATGCCGTCGGGTGGGTGCTCATCGCGGTCCTGGCCCGCGCTTTCTCCTCCGGCTGCGCTGCGCTCACCGGCGTGGAGGCCATCAGCAATGGCGTGCCGTCGTTCCGGCCACCCAAGAGCCGCAACGCCGCCTCCGTGCTGGGGATGCTCGGGCTGACCGCCATCTCCCTGCTCGTGGGGATCATCGTGCTCGCGAACCTCACGCAGGTCCGCCTGATCGATGAGCTGACCGGGGCCCACTACATGGACCCGCAGGGCAACACCATCCACAGTTCGGCGGTGACGGTGACCGGACAGCTGGCGAGGGTGGTGTTCGGGGACTGGTTCGTGCCCGGCGTGTTCATCGTGGTGCTGTCGACGATGGTGATCCTCTTCCTGGCCGCCAACACCGCTTTCAACGGCTTCCCGAGCCTGGCGTCGATCCTGGCGAGGGATGCCTACCTGCCCCGCCAGCTCCACAGCCGTGGGGACCGGCTGGCCTACTCCAACGGCATCGTCACACTGGCCATCACCGCCATCGGGCTGGTGTGGCTGTTCGACGCCTCCGTCACCGCGCTCATTCAGCTGTACGTGGTGGGGGTGTTCATCTCGTTCACCCTGGGACAGATCGGGATGATGCGGCACTGGACCAAGGCGCTGGCCACGGAAACCGATCGCCGCGCCCGGCACCGGATGCAGCGTTCGCGCCTCATCAACACCGTCGGTGCAGTCCTGACGGGGCTGGTGCTCGCCGTGGTGCTGATCTCGAAGTTCACCCATGGCGCATGGTTGGCGCTGGTGGCCATGGCGGTCATGTACCTCATGATGACCTTCATCCGGAAGCACTACGAGGCCGTCAACCAAGAGGTCGAACTGGGGGAGGAGTCCGACTTTGCACTGCCCAGCCGTGTCCGGGGTGTCGTGCTCGTGCAGCAGGTCAACCTCCCCACAGCCAAGGCGGTGGCCTTCGCCAAAGCGAGCCGCAACACCAGCCTCGTCGGTGTGCTGGTGGCGGTGGACGAGGACGAGGCCGCGCAGGTGGTGAAGGACTGGAACCACGAGGACTTCAGCGTCCAGCTGAAGGTCATCGCGTCCCCCTACCGGGAGATCACCACACCATTCATCCGCTTCGTCTCCGAGTTGCGCACGGAGAACCCGCGCGACGTCGTGGCCGTCTATATCCCCGAGTTCGTGGTGGGCCACTGGTGGGAGCAGGTGCTGCACAACCAGACCGCCCTGTTGATCCGTACCCGCCTGCACTTCATGCCCGGGGTGATGGTGATCAGCGTCCCCTACCAGCTGCGCAGCTCCAAGCTGGCGAAGGAGCGCGCCAAGGCTGCGTCGCGTCCCGGCCGCGGAAACTTGGGCGCTCGATGAGTGTGGAGGTCCGGTTGCTGCGTGTTGCGCACGGCGGCGTTGTGGTGGGCAGGGCAGAGGAGAAGGTGATTTTCGTCACGGGCGGTCTGCCGGGCGAAGTCGTGTCGGTGGAGATCACACAGGAGACGAAGAAGTTCGACCGGGGTCGCGTCGTCGAGGTGATTGAGGGAGTCCCGGGCCGCGTTGCTCCGCCTTGTCCCATCGCTGACCAGTGCGGTGGGTGCGACTGGCAGCATGCCTCCCCGTCCCTGCAACTCGATCTGAAGACGGCAGTGGTGGCCGAGCAGTTGTCCCGGCTTGCAGGGATCACCTGGGGTGGGCATGTTCAGGAAGTAGCGCCCACTCTCGGTTGGCGGACTCGCATGCGATACGCCGTCGACGAGAACTCTCAGGTGGGGCTCAGGGCGCGCCGCTCAAACACTGTCGTTCCGCTACCGGAGCAGGGTTGCATGGTGGCTGCCCCCGGTCCGGACGTGACAGAACTGACTGAACTCGCGCGGGGTGCGGAAGAACTGCAGGTGGTGATCTCCGGGGACACGACGACGGTGCTGGCTGACGGCAGGCTGCTGCGCGGAACGAAAGTGGTGCACGAACGTGCGGCCGGGAACGACTTCGAGGTGGATGCCGGTGGCTTCTGGCAGGTTCATCCCCAGGCCGCCGACGTCCTCACCACCGCGGTGTTGGAGGGACTGGAACCGCAGACGGGGGAGAGCGCACTGGACCTGTATTGCGGCGTGGGGCTCTTCGCCGCAGTGCTGGCGGATGCTGGCTGCAGCGTGTTGGGGATCGAGGGTTCACGAACGGCCATCGCCCATGCGCGTCGTAATGTGCCCAGCGCTCGTTTCATCGCCGGCTCCATGGAGGCCAATCTGAAATCACTGCCACGCCGGGCAGACGTGGTGGTGCTGGATCCGCCGCGCAAGGGTGCGGGCGCCGCAGTGGTCCGGGCAATTGCTGCGCTGAAACCACGTGCCATCGCGTATGTGGCCTGTGACCCGTCGGCACTTGCCCGTGACCTGGCCACCTTCTCGGCTGCGGGGTACGAAGCCGACTCCATCAAGGCATTCGACCTCTTCCCGATGACTCATCACGTGGAGTGCATCGCCATCCTCAAGCAAAGGCCCGGGTTCACGGTCAACTGAGCTTTGGACGCCCGCACCAAGCCCCTCGGCCCTAGACTTGGGAGTTCAGGGACCGGCGAAGGCTGGGACAGCACTTCGTGATATCTTGACGTCAAGACAAATGACCGGTGAGGGACAAGGAGAGTCGATGAGCATCAACAGCTTCGGGGCGCAGGCCAACCTGGACGTGGAGGGAACCACGTACGAGATCTTCCGCGTGGACGCGATCGAGGGACACGACAAGTTGCCCTTCAGCCTGAAGGTGTTGCTGGAAAACCTTCTCCGCACCGAGGATGGCGCCAACATCACAGCGGACCACATCAAGGCGCTGGGCAACTGGGACCCGAGTTCGCAGCCGAACCAGGAAATCCAGTTCACCCCGGCCCGCGTCATCATGCAGGATTTCACGGGTGTTCCCTGCGTCGTCGATCTGGCCACCATGCGCGAGGCCGTCGAAGCTCTCGGTGGGGATCCGGCCAAGATCAACCCGCTCTCCCCGGCCGAAATGGTCATTGACCACTCCGTCATCGCCGAGGTCTTCGGCATCCAGGGCGCGTTCGAACAGAACACGGACATCGAGTACCAGCGCAACCGCGAGCGCTACCAGTTCCTGCGCTGGGGCCAGACCGCGTTCGACGACTTCAAGGTTGTCCCCCCGGGCACCGGAATCGTCCATCAGGTCAACATCGAGAACCTGGCCCGCGTCATCTTCCCCCGCACCGTCGACGGCGTGCTCCAGGCCTACCCGGACACCTGCGTCGGCACCGACTCCCACACCACGATGGTGAACGGACTGGGAGTCGTCGGATGGGGCGTCGGTGGCATCGAGGCAGAGGCAGCCATGCTCGGCCAGCCCGTCTCCATGCTCATCCCGCGCGTCGTGGGGTTCAAACTCACCGGCAGGCTCCCCGA
>CBDTVQ010000057.1:0-9036 GCA_965364045.1 uncultured Tessaracoccus sp.
CGGCCAGGACTCCCCAGGCCGTTGGCCGTTCCAGTGCTTCGGCCAGCGCGCGGTCCAGGTCGTCAAGGTCCACTGCTGCGTCGACGGCGCCCGCGAGCAACCACGCCACAAGGTTGGGATCAGCATCGGCCAGCGCGGACGGGGACCCAGCCAGTTCAGTCAGGGATGCGAACCATCCCACCTCCACCAGCGCCGTTCCCCGGGCGTCGAGGAAGGACAGCTGGTGCAGCCCTGCGTCGCCCTCCACGTGACTGCCGTCCACTGTCGTCACGATCTGTAGTCCGTCTCCCGCCAACCCGGCATCGGTGTGTTCCACCTCCAGCACCTCTCCGCGGGGAAGGTAACGCTGTCGCGGCACCCATGCAGGCTCTGGGACCAGTGCTTCGGGGGGCAGGACACTCCGACGCCACACAGCCGACGCGCCCTGCCCGGGTCGCAGGAGAAGCGGGTTCGAAAACAACCCGAATCTTTCGGGCCCCGGAACGCAGGAGCCACGCTGCTGTACCCAGAGCACCGTCATCTCGGGCATCGGCCGGAGCACCTCCCCCGCCGAGCCTGCGAACCACGACACCTGTTGGCCCACCGGCGAAAGCTCCGCCCAAGGTGGCCGCACCATCGCCACGTCGGACGCAGCGTTCGTCACGTCCACCTCAAGCTGGATCCGGGGATGGCGTCGCAGCCGCACCCGGCCCATGAGTTCCCCCGACGTCCAACTCCAGAGATCGTCCTCGCCGCTGGGGATCGTTTGCCAGCCCGTCGGGAAGTGAATGTCCCACCTGCCGTCGAGAAATCCCACACGCACACAAGCGTGGTGTTCCTCCACTGTGATGGGACCAGGGTCTTGTTCGTCTCGATGCATCTCAGTCAATGAGCCCCGACACATCCTGCGGATGCGGTTCGGGTACCAGGGCGGTGATGACGGAACCATCTGAGCGTCTGTTGCCCGTCACCGGGTGGCTCGCCTCCAGCGATCGCAGTAGTGGTCCCTGCCCATCCAGCTCAACCCGCACGGGATGTCCGCTGGCGACGCGGACTCTTTCGCCGCGTACGAAAACCTCCACGGGATACCCCTCTTCCAGGGCAAAACTGATGTGGTCCCTCTCCAGGTGCACCCGAATCCGGGAGTCCTGCTGGTGCAGGGGAAAATCCAGGCTGGGCCAGTCCTCGGGCAGCCGAGGATCGAACGTCACCTTGCCGTGGTAGTCCCGCATGCCTGCAAAGCCGTAGACCAGCGCATTCCACACCCCGCCCGTGGATGCGATGTGCACGCCATCGCGCGCATTTTTGTGCAGATCCGCCAGGTCAACGAAGAGTCCGGCCCTGAAGTACTCCATGGCCATCTCCTGGTACCCCACCTCAGCTGCGAGGATCGACTGCACAACCGCGGACAGGGTGGAGTCCCCCGTCGTGATCGGGTCGTAGTACTCAAAATCGGCACGCTTCTGTTCAGTGGAGAACTGGTCTCCCTGCAGGAAGAGGGCCAGCACCACGTCGGCCTGCTTGATCACCTGGAAGCGGTAGATCACCAACGGGTGATAGTGCAGCAGCAGCGGGTACTTGTCCTTGGGGGTGTTTTCCAGGTCCCACAGCTCCCCCTCGAGGAAGGTGTCATCCTGTGGATGGATTCCCAGGGTCTCGTCGAATTGCACCACCATGCCCTCGGCGCAGCGGTCCCACTCCTCGATCTCTGCCTTCCTGAGCTCCAAGGAATTCTTTACACGCGTGAAGGCCGGTTTGTCCCTATCCTCCATCTCCCGCATGAGACTGGCCGCGGACCGCAGATTGGCCTGGGCCATGACGTTGGTGAACATGTTGTTGTTCACGACGGTGGTGTATTCATCCGGGCCAGTCACCCCGTGAATGTGGAAGCTCCTCGTGCCGTCCCCCTCGGTCCGCCAGAAGCCCATATCCGCCCACAACCGCGCCGTTTCCACGAGCACGGCCGCCCCATCCCGGTACATGAAATCTGTGTCCCCGGTGAGGTCGCGATACTTGGCAAAGGCGAACGCCACATCCGCGTCGAGGTGGTACTGCGCAGTTCCTGCCGCGTAGTAGGCCGACGCCTCCTCGCCGTTGATGGTGCGCCACGGAAACAGTGCCCCCTGCTGTGACAGCACACGCGCACGCTCCCGAGCCTTGGGCAGCAGCCCCACTCGGAACCGCAGAACATTGCGGGCAACCCGTGGATTGGTGTGGACAAGGAACGGCACCAGGTAGATCTCGGTGTCCCAGAAATAGTGGCCCTCGTAGCCGGAGCCTGTGAGGCCCTTCGCCGGAATGCCATGTTGGTCGCTCCGGGCCGTCGCCTGTGCCAGCTGGAACAGACACCAGCGCGTGGCCTGCTGAATGGCCGGTTGGCCTTCAATCACCACGTCGGCATTCAGCCAGAACCCGTCGAGCCACCGGCGCTGCGCATCCCAGTAGTGCTCGAAGCCCTTGTCCCGCACCCGGTCAAGAGTGCGACGGCAACGATCGAAGAGCTCAGGCACCGGCACACCCCGGGAGGAGTGATAGACCGCAGCCTTGCGGATGATGATGGGCCGTCCCTGCTCAGCCTCGATGCGATAGATCTGGCGGCCCATGTCATCCTCGACCGCCGTGATCGACTCGTACACGTTGTCGGTGTCTATGTAATGGTCCGTGGCAACGGCCATCGTCATCCCGGAAGCAGTGGTCTCATATCCGATGGCCGCCCTGTTGCCGACGGACCAGTGGCCCTGGGGCTGCAGTACGCGTCCGTTCATGCGGCTGGAGCGTCGTGGATCGAACTGGCCCTGAACGCTCGCCTCTGGGCGGCGATAGTCGTCAAAACCATCCTGGCGATTCAGGATCTGTGAGCTGACCACGATGGGGGCATCACCATCCAGCATGGTGATCTCCATCTCGTAGAACGCCACGTGCCGGTCAGTGAAGGACACCATGCGGCTGGATTTCACCTGCACCTTCTTGCCAGAGGGCGTCCGCCAGACCAGGGACCGGGTGAGAGTGCCATCACGGAAATTCAGTGCACGCTCGTAGCTGTCAAGGTCGGCCTGGGGAATCATGAGTGGCTCGTCGTCCACGTAGAGCTTCAACGTCTTGGTGTCCGGGACGCTCACGATCGTCTGCCCGGTGTCCGCGAACCCGTAGGCCTCCTCTGCGTGACGAATCCGCCAGGTCTCGTGGAAGCCGTTGATGTAGGTGCCATGCGCGAAGGATTTGCGGCCCTCCTCCGGGTTGCCACGCATGCCGAGATAGCCGTTGCCCACGGAGAACAGGGATTCGGTGGTGCCCAGGTCCTCGATAGCCGGTGGTTCCACCTCCACGAGCCGCCAGTCATCGAGGGGATAGCGCGACCGGTTCAGCGGATCCGCCGCCACTGCCCGCTTCATGAGTTCATCAGTTCAGCGAGATCGGACACCACGACGTCCGCGCCGGCATGGGTCAGTGCAGGCTCACCCACGCCACGATCCACCCCCACGACGAGACCGAAGGTGCCTGCCGCCCCGGCGGCGACCCCGGAGATCGCGTCCTCGATCACGACGGAGCGCTCATGGTCGACCCCCAGCCTGTCTGCAGCGAATTCATAGGTATCGGGGGCCGGCTTGCCCGAGAGCCCCTGATCTTCGGCCACGTTGCCGTCGATGACCACCTCGAACCGATCGGACAGTCCCGCTGCGCGCAGCACCTGGGGTGCATTGCGGGAGGAGGACACGACAGCAACACTGACGTTCAGGTCCCGGAGCCGGTCAAGCAACGCCACGGATCCGGGGTAGGCGGTGACTCCGTCGCGTTCCAGGATCTCGTTGAATGCCGTGTTCTTGCGATTCCCGAGGCCGCACACCGTCTCCTGATCCACGTCGTCCTCCGGTGTGCCCTCTGGCAGCGCGATGAGGCGGGAGGTGAGGAAGTCGCGCACCCCGTCATAGCGTGGCTTCCCGTCGACGTGGCGGAAGTAGTCCTCGTCGGTGTAGCGATCGCTCGCTCCACGGGAGGTGAGAAAGGCGTTGAACATCTCTGCCCAGGCCAGCATGTGCACTTCAGCAGTGGGAGTGATGACCCCATCGAGGTCAAAAAGCCAGGCCCGGTAAGACGTCAGATCCATGGACAGCAGCCTAACAACGATCACGCTGGGCAGGCATGGGTTACTACCTTGTGTCGCACGCGGGTCCGCCGGTCAGCGCAGGACGATGATTTTGGTTGTGGTTCAGGATCTGTCGGCTCGCTTGCGACGCTGGCATCCGGGGCACCAGTACATGTTGCGGCCGTCCAGCAGTGCGGTGCGTACGATGCTTCCGCACACGATGCACTCCTGCCCGGCACGTCGGTACACATAGACCTCCCCACCGTGACGGTCCTCCCGGGGCAGACGTCCTTGCGCCTCCGGGAGGTGAACGTCCCGGACTGTGTCGATGCGTCCCGCCCGGACGCCGTCCTGCATGGTTTCCACGAGATCGTCCCAAATGACCTGCCAGGTGCGATGATCCACTTCCCGCCCGGGCGTCGTTGGCCGCAACCGCTGTCGGAAAAGCACTTCGGCCCGGAAGATGTTGCCGACGCCGGCCGCGACGCGTTGATCCATCAGAAGAGCCGCCAGCGACTTGCCGGAGCGCGTGAGCCTCTCGAAGCCCCGCTCAGGGTCCGCGTCCTCACGGAGCGGATCGGGCCCGGCCGCGCTGATGACGTCGTCGCGCTCGACAGTCGTGACGCTTCTGCACCATTGCGGACCGCTGAGCAGGGCCACCGTTTCACCGTCGGAGATCCGCAGCCGGATCTCGCCGCGCAGAGGAGATTCAGGCTCCACCCTCAGCTTCCCGATGAGCCCCAGATGGATGTGCAGCCAGCGGGGCTCGGGGACGTCGAACTCGATGAAGAGGTGTTTACCCACGGCCTCCGCCCCGACGAGCGTCGCCCCATCGAGGCGGGAGGCCTCCACCGAGAAGCGACCCTGCGGCGAATCGACGAAAACCTCACGAGAGCCGAACACTTCGCGGATACGTCTGGCAAGGCGATGGATGACATGTCCCTCTGGCATCTCCACAGCGTAGCCAGATCACCAATTCACAATTCTTTCTCCCAACTGCATCCAAACGGGGCACCCCATGCGAAGTACTGGTCAGAGGGTGGTGTTCGCCACCCACACACACATCGAAAGGAACGACCTCATGAAGTTGCAGCGACTTCTTGCCGCCGGCGCCCTTGGCCTGGCCTCTTCTCTCCTCGTCGTACCCTCCGCCATGGCGGACAACCACGAGGCAACCGTCTCAGTTCTCCACGCCATCCCTGACGCCACCGTCGACGTCTACGCCAATGGCAAGATCCTGCTGGACGATTTCAAGCCCGGCACCCTCACTGACCCCCTGATGCTGCCTGCTGGCGACTACGACCTCAAGGTTGTCGCAGCAGACGCCGCGAATGCTGACGCCGACGCCATCGTCGAAGCCAAAGGCGTGACGGTCCCCGGAGGCGCCAACATCACAGTGGTCGCCAACCTGACCGCCGATGCCAAGCCGGCCCTCAACGCTTTCGTGAATGACACCTCCGCTTCCAAGGAAGGTGGCCGCATCACCGTTCGCCACGTTGCCGCCGCTCCGGCCGTTGACGTTCGCGCCGGTGGAACTGCCGTCATCTCGGGGCTCGAGAACCCCAAGGAAGCCATGCTGAACATTGCAGCCGGCACCCTGAACGTTGATGTCGTCGCCGCTGGCACTGACACCGTCGTCCTCGGCCCCGCCGACGTCGCGGTTGAAGATGGCAAGAACCTCATCGTCTACGCCTGGGGCAGCCTCGACGGCAAAAACCTCGCTCTGGCCACCCAGTCCGTCGATCTGATGAAGGCTGATGGCGGCGCCAAGCCCGGAATGCCCTCCACGGGCGCCGAGGGCCCCCGGTCCTCCGCCGGAACCGTCGCAGCCCTGATTGGCGCCATCGCCATCGCGGGTACCGCGGTGATCGTCACCCGTCGTCAGTCCAACGTCAAGGCCTGATCACACGTGGACTCCCGGCCCGCTCCCCTTACGGGCCGGGAGTTCCCCTTTCACCACAAGCTCATGGCAGACTGCCAGAGTGACGATTGATTCCCTGTCCAGTCCGGTGGCTTCGCTTGCCGCTCGGCTGGTCGATGGTGATGAATCGGCACTGCACGAAATGTTCAAACGGTGGTCGCGACTCGTCCACACCATCGCGCGCTCGGCTCTGGGCTCCAGCGCTGATGCGGATGACGTGACACAACAAGTTTTCATAGCGGCGTGGAAATCCCGCCACACATTGAGACCGAGCGACGAGGCCCTCCCGGCCTGGCTGCTCGGGATCTGCAAGTTCAAGATTGCTGATGCACTTCGCGCTCGTAGCAGAGGCTCTCGTTTGGAGGACTTCGCCGCGGCAGATGCGCCCACCGGGTACGTCTCCCTCGCCGACGACGTCCTGGATCAGGTTGTCGTCAAGGACGCCTTGGAGGCACTGGGTGATCCGCGGGGGAAGATCCTGCGCATGGTGTTCCTGGAGGACAAGACCCACGAGGTGGTCTCCCGGGAACTGGAGATGCCGCTTGGAACGGTAAAGAGCCACGTCCGACGTGGTTTGGAAAGACTGCGCAACGTATTTGAGGAGGTGGATTCGCTACATGCCTGACAACTATGACCGCTCGATGGAAGAAACCGTGCAGCGCTTCCGTCGTGCCTCGAACAATCCCCCGGAATGGTCCGAGCCTTCCACTGGCATCTGGGCGGGCATTGCTTCAGAACTCAATCTTGCACGCCGACCTGCCGCCGAGACGGCCATGGCTCCTTCCCAGGGCGTTTCCCGCCGGACCCTGTTCGCAGGTATCGGGGGAGTCATCGTGGGAGCCGCAATTGGCGCCGGTGGCATGCGCCTGCTCCCGGCGGACACCAGCCCCGGTGTCCCGATCAAGAGCGCAGTCCTCACTCCCCTTGAGAGGGAGGATGAGAAGTTGGGCGTCGCCGAGTTGCGCCCGCTGGATGCCGGCTACAGCCTCGTCGTCGATGTCCCCGAAGGCGCCGATCATCCGGGCGGCTACATCGAGGTCTGGCTCATCAACGTCGACCTTGCGCGCATGGTCTCGGTGGGCGTCTTCGCCGCCGGGAGCTCGGCACAGTTCTATGTGTCCGACGAGCTCATCGATTCCGGCTACCTCATCGTGGATCTCTCCAACGAGGAGTTCGACGACGAGCCGCGACACTCCGGCGACACGATCATGCGCGGCGAGTTGCTCGCCTGACGCTGTTGGTGGTCTCAGCGCGTACGCCCCACGGGCCCGACATGCCGCAACCACTGCTCACCAGGAACGCATACGACGTGGCGCACAGACGATGCGGCGTGTCTGGCCGACCGGGAGCCGGGCTCAGTTCTTGTTTTCCTGCTCGCTGATCTGGTCGATCCGACGCTGGTGTCGCTCATCACCGGAGAACGGCGTGTTCAGGAAGACGTCCACCATCTCCCACGCCTCTTCCAGCGATTGCATCCGGCCGCCGAGCGAAATGATGTTGGCGTCATTGTGTTCACGGGAGAGACGGGCCAGTTCGCTGTTGTAGGCGAGCGCCGCACGAATGCCGTGCACCTTGTTGGCTGCAATCTGTTCGCCGTTCCCTGAGCCGCCGAGGACGATACCGATGCCCGCTTCGTCGGCCACTGCCTTGGCGCAGGGGATGACGAACGTGGGGTAGTCATCCACTGCGTCGTAACTGTCAGCACCGTGGTCCACGACTTCGTGGCCGGCCCTCTCCAACTGCTCGACGAGGTAGTTCTTGAGCTCAAAAGCGGCATGGTCCGTGGCAATGTGAACGCGCATGGCCCCCACTATGGCAGGTGCAACGAGGCTGTGGGCGGGCATTGATCCGTTAAGGTCAACGGATGCACCGCGTCGAAAAAATCCATGTGGCCGACACGATGACCCCGGAGCTGCGTTCCTACGCCGCTGCCATGCGCGACGGCTTCTTCGAAACCCCTTTGACCGATGAGGGCCTGCAGACCTGGCACACCCATCTGCTCGCCGACGGGACCCGCCTGAGGGTGGTGCGGGACACGGAACGGCCGTTCGGAATGGCACAGCAACCCGTTGCCACCTTCGCATCCTGGGACGGCTCCATCAACGCCGGGCAAGGACTCGCCGCCACCAATTTCATCACCGACGTCACGGTGCAGGCCTCCCATCGCCGTCGCGGACTCATGAACGCCCTCATGACCACGGACCTCGTGGAGGCTCGACAACGCGGCGACGTGTTCGCCGTCCTGACCGCCACCGATGCCCGCCTCTATGGGCGGTTCGGTTTCGGGGTCACGGCCAGCGCGCGCCGTCTTGAAATTGAGTCGGGACCCAAGTTCCAGCTCCGCACAGAACCCGTCGGCCATTCGGTGTTCGCCGACCCGGCCAACATCGTCGAATTGCGCCAGAAGATCTTCAAGACGTTCCACGATCACCAGTTCTGGTCCGTCGGCAGGGCCAACCACTACTGGACGTCCGGTTTCGACTGGAATACGCAGCGTGCAATCCCGCAGCGTGGCGCTGTTCACTTCGACGAGCACGGCGAGCCCGATGCCACGCTCGTCTTCTCCGTGGAGGAGGACAGCCTGCAAATCGTCGACTTGCTGGGCACCTCCACCGGCGCCGAGATCGAACTGTTGCGACTCCTCGCCCACAGCGAGGCACACGAGACGATCATCTGGCCCCGCTGCCACGATTCCCGACATCCCCTTCCCTGGGCGCTGGAGGACTCACGTGTGGTCCGCACCACGAAGGAATTCGACACCGTGTGGGTGCGGATCCTTGATGTGGAGCGCGCGGTGGCGATGCGTCGCTTTGATCAGGACGGTTCCGTGACGCTGGAGATCCGAGACAAGCAGGACTTCTGCACCGGCACCTACCGAATCACCGTCGAAGACGGACACGCCACTGTTGAGAGGACGACGGAGGCCGCGGACGTCGCTATCCAGGTGGCTGCCTTCTCCACGCTTCTCTCAGGTCTGCAGGGAGCCGTCGAGCTGGGTGTGGCCGGTGTGGCCTTCGGGTCCAGGCAGGATCTTGAGCGCACGAGTCGGTTG
>CBDTVQ010000058.1:0-8902 GCA_965364045.1 uncultured Tessaracoccus sp.
GATCCGTTCCATCACCGACGGCTGCCACCCGTGCTCGCCGGGCAACTCCTGACTAGCCTCGTCGAGCAGTGCCGCAGACCCGTTCGTCGCGACGGAGACGACGCCATCCCCTGACTGCCAGACCACCACCTGGGGCATACCTGGCGTGTGGTCCGTGAGGCGGGTGGTGCCGTGCAGTTGACCCTGGCTCCACACGACGCTGAGACCTCTGAAACCGTCGGAGTAGAAAAGCCTCATGGAGGTGCCCCCGCGCACATCTGAGGATGAGTGGGCAACCAGGGCCAGGCCACCGAGGCTCGTGGGGCAGCGCGCCAGCCCGTGGCACCATCCCCTCGCACCGCTGGAGGACACCGGATCCATCCCCGAAAGCTCGGCACTTTTCTCTGAAAGGTGCGCCTCCCCCATGGTGAGGCTGGTGAAGCCGGAGATGATGGTTGGTTTCTGCTGGCTGTTGTAGCGCTCGGACCACAGGACAAGGCCTCCATCACGATCCACCCACCAACGGGCTACGCGAAGCCCGTCAGCGTCGCGCGCCTCGATGACGTCCGCCCATCGTCCCGCCACCTGGTCCATTCCGCCGTACTTCCAGAAGCTCCAGGGGGGCCCTTCATCCATCTCGCAGCAGACGGTTGAGGGGACGAACCAGGACATGAACCGGCTCCCGGAGGGGTCGAGGACCACCAGGCTCGTCCCTTCATTCGCCATCTCGTCCACTTGGACGTCGGTGACGTGGAATCCTGCGGCACCGTCGGAAATCCAGACCCGTTGGACTCCTGTGTGTGTAATGCTGTCTCCCTTCAGCATCGCCGCTGCCGTGGCCCGTGTGATCCGTTGGGGGACCTGAACCATCGTGGAGCGGGCGGACTGGCGTTGGGTGCCACCCAGTGACGCACCTCGCTCGTGGGCCAGCAGGACGGCACCCACGGCCTCGTTGACGCTCAGGGCAGTGGTGGACAGCAGGAACTGCTCCCGCGCCTGAGTGATGGCGTGGGAGACGGTCGGAGGTTCGGGGGCGACGAGGAAAGCAATGACCAGCACCGACGCCAGGACAGACATGACGGCGGCGGAGGAATGGAACAACCGCCGATTTCGCCTTTTCCTGCGCGACGGCAGGGCACACCGTGGCCCCCCAGCCATGTAGAGCGGCGCGTCGACGTGGTCGCCGGCAATTTCGTGCAAGCGTTCGGACAGCGTCCTCGGGATCGACGAAGGATTCTCAATTGGCGCCTGCAGAGTGCGGCGCACATTGCGGATTCCCGCGAGTTCTCGGCGACAATCCGGGCAGCCCGCCACGTGGTATCCCACCTGCTCCCAACGCCGGGCAGAAAGGGTCTCGTCAGCAAACGCCGACAGGTCTTCCCTGTAGCGTTCGCAGTCCGGTGTGGGAGCCTCCGTCACCTACGACACTCCGAGGTACCTGGTATGGCCTTCCACGGGGGCGCGATGGGCGAGGGCTTCACGCAACTGCGCTCGACCCCGGGCGATGCGGCTACGCACCGTTCCAAGTTTGATGTCCAACACTTCCGCGATTTCTTCGTAGGTGAGGCCCTCGATGTCGCACAGCACCACGGCGACGCGCTGCTCAGCGTTCAAGGAGTCCAGTGCCGCGCCCACGTCACCGTCCAGCGCAGCGTCCACGTGCAATTCCTCGGGCCCGGTGGCCGAGCCCCAGACGTGATCCGGAGCAATGCTCAATGCATCCATCCGGATCCTCTGCTTGCGACGCGCCCCGTCGAGGAAAAGATTGGTGGTGATGCGGTGCAGCCAACCTTCGAGGGTGCCCGGCCGGAATGCATGGATGGATTTGAACACGCGCACGAAGACGTCCTGCGTCAGGTCTTCGGCGTCATGCTTGTTGCCGGTCAGGCGATACGCCAGCCGGTACACCTGCTCGGTGTGATTTGAAACGAGCTCGGCCCATGTGGGCGCGGTCCAGGAGACGGGCTGCGCCGTCTTCTTCGCCTTGCCTCTCAACACGCTTGTTCCTTCCATAATGGAACCATCTCAGATGCACCTGTGTGGAACCTGTGAATCTGAGGTGCCTGCCGCCCATGGACCGGGCCACTCATGCATACAACGCCCCGAAGTCAGAAAACGTTCCCACCCTCCAGTTCGTCCAGCAACTGCAGGAAACGTTCCAGTACGGCCGAGGGGACAGCACCCATGGGAGGACGACACGGCCCCATGTCCCAGCCGCGAACACCGAGGGCCGCCTTCACGAGCATGCACCCCTGGGTGGCGAACACACCACGGAACACAGGCAGCACCCGGGCGTGCCGAGAACGGGCCAGCGATGGATCCCCAGCCAGATGGGCATCGATGATGGCCCGGGCATGTGCACCCGTGAAGTGTGTGGACGTGCCCACCACACCCACACCCCCGACGGCCATCAGCGGCAGCAGATAGCCATCGTCCCCCGCGTAGTACTGGAGGCCAGTCGCGTCCATCACGGCCGAGGATGAGACAGCATCACCCTTGGCGTCCTTCACTGCGACGATGCGCGGGTGGGCCCCGAGCGACATCAGAGTGGCTTCGGGGATGGGTATCCCGGAACGGTGTGGGATGTCGTACAGCATGCAGGGCAGCTCAGTCGCATCCGCAACCGTGCTGAAGTGATCCTCCAGAGCATCCACAGGTGGCCGCGAATAGTAGGGGGTGACGACCAGCAGCCCATCAACACCTGCATCGGCCGCCTGCCGCGCAAGCTCCACCGTGGTCCGGGTGGAGAAAGTTCCCACCCCCGCGACGATGCGGGAGCGATCTCCCACCGCCGCCACCACGGTCTCCAGGAGCGCCAACTTTTCCGCGTCGCTGGTGGTGGGCGACTCCCCTGTGGTGCCGTTGATGACGAGGCCGTCATGCCCGAGCTCGTCCACGAGGTGAACCGCCAGGCGGGCCGCCTCCGCATGATTGATTGCACCGGAGGCACCAAAGGGCGTGACCATCGCTGTCAGGAGGCGTCCAAACACGGGCGTTGCACCCGTCTCCCCCGACGATATTGAATTGCTGCTCATCGGACGGCCTGTACAACAACGTCACTGCACGCGGGACAGTGGTCAGCTTCAGCGTGCACTGGCGGGGCACATCCATCGATCTCGGCGCTCGGGGCATCGCTCATACAGACCACATCTGACGAAGGTATGCGCCACCGGTATGACAAAGGCATGGCACTCATCCTAGGACAATGGCTAAGCTGAGCCCGTGAACAGCACACCAGCGCGCAACGAAGAGGCCCCCACACCAGAGACATGGGCCTTCGCCGAGGATTTCGTGTCACCGTCCGAGGATCTCCGCCGCGCACGGGAGGAGGCCATCGTCGCGGGCCATTCGCCCATCAGCAACGGCGTCGCCAGCCTCCTGACAGTACTGGCCGCCACCACCGGAGCCAAGGCCGTGGCGGAGGTGGGGACGCTCATGGGAGCCTCGGCGCTCGCCTTCTTCGAGGGCATGGGCAAGGACGGGATCCTCACCAGCATCGATGGCGATGCCGAGCACCAACTGGCCGCCCGGCGCTTCCTCTCAGCTGCGGGGTATCCCTCGTCGCGTTTCCGTCTCATCGCCGGCACCCCGCTTGAGGTGCTGCCCAAACTACGCGACGGCGCGTACGACATCGTCTTCATCAACGGCGACAAGCTCGAATACGTCGAGTACGTCGCGGGCGCACTGAGGCTGCTGCGGCACGGTGGACTGCTCATTGTTCACGACGTCATGTGGAACAACACCGTGGCCGACGGCGATGCCGAGGGCGACGAAACCATCATCATCCGAGAAGCACTGGAAGCGGTGACTGAATCCGAGTCCTACACACCCGCGCTGCTGACCGTGGGCAATGGACTGCTGGTGGCCGTCAAGCACTGAGCACGCTCGGGGCTCCGTCCCTCGACACGCGTGCGCCAAGCACAGGAAATGCCGGCCGGGTTGATAACCCAGCCGGCATCTCTCGTCCCCCCGGGCTCAATCCACGGGAACTTCGACGTCCTTGCCGATGGTCACCACGCCACCCTCAGAAACATGGAATCCCCGGGCGCGATCATGCTCGTGGTCCACACCAATCTGCACACCGTCCGGCACCACCACGTGCTTGTCGAGGATTGCCCTGCGCACGACGGCATCGCGTCCCACACGAACACCATCCATCAGCACCGAGTCGTCCACCTGAGACCACTTGTCGATGTGCACGTTGGGGCCCAGCACCGTGCGCTCCACCTCTCCCCCGGAGATGATGCAACCGGGGTTGACGATGGAGTCCTCAGCCTTGCCGCGGATCACGAATTTGGCGCCGGGACCGTTCTGCTGATTGGTCATGATGGGCCAGTCAGAGCTGTAGAGGTTGAACTCCGGCTCCACTGACACAAGATCCATGTGCGCCTCGTGGTACGCGTCGATCGTGCCGACGTCGCGCCAGTAGTTGATGTCCTTCTCGGTGGCGCCGGGTACGTAGTTGTCCTTGAAATCGTAGACCTGGCTGCGGCCCTGATCCGTGAACCACGGCACGATGTCGCCACCCATGTCGTGCTTCGCCGTGGGGTTCTCGGCATCGGCGCGCAGCGCCTCCACCAACTCACGGCGGTTGAAGATGTAGTTGCCCATCGAGGCAAAGGACTCATCGGGCGAATCCGGCAGGCCGGGGGGATCAGCGGGCTTCTCGAGGAAGCTCTTGATCTTGTTGTCCGCCGCGGCATCAATGATGCCGAAATCGCTTGCTTCCTTGCGTGGCACCCGGATTCCCGCGACCGTGGCACCCAGACCCGAGTCGATGTGCGCCTCCAACATCTGCGAGACGTCCATGCGGTAGATGTTGTCCGCCCCGAAGACCACCACGTAGTCCGGATCGTCGTCGCGAATCAGGTTGAGCGACTGGTAGATCGCATCCGCAGAGCCCTGGAACCAGCGCGGGCCGAGCCGCTGCTGTGCCGGGACAGGCGTGACGTAATTGCCCAGAAGCGTGGAGAATCGCCATGTCATGGAGATGTGGCGGTCCAACGAGTGGGACTTGTACTGCGTGAGCACAGCCACTCGGTTCAACCCCGAGTTCGCGAGGTTGGACAACACAAAATCGATGAGGCGATAGCTGCCACCAAAAGGCACAGCGGGCTTGGCCCGGTCTGCGGTGAGGGGCATCAAACGCTTGCCCTCACCACCGGCGAGGACGATGGACAAGACTTTCGGACGACCAACCATGCCACGAACCTATTGCATGGCACAGGGCGCCATGGGGGGATCGATGAAAGTCTCACCCCACGGCCCCCTTCGGATGTGGCACGATCTTGATCATGAACCTCAAGTTGTCACTGTTGACCCGTGAGTATCCCCCTTCCATCTACGGCGGCGCAGGCGTGCATGCCGCCCAACTGGTACCCCAGTTGCGTAAGTTCATCGACGTCGAGGTGCACTGCATGGGCGAGCCGCGCGACGGCGCCACCGCCCACGCAGAGGACTACCCGGCCGGGGCGAATGCTGCCCTGCGCGTCCTGGGGGCCGACCTCTCGATGGCAGCCGCCGTCGCCCCGGACGTGGACGTCATTCACTCCCACACCTGGTACGCCAACATGGGCGGCCACCTCGCTGGCCTGCTGCTGGACAAGGCACACGTCGTGACGTCCCACTCGCTGGAGCCGCACCGTCCCTGGAAGGCCGAGCAGTTGGGTGGCGGCTACGCGGTCAGTTCCTGGGCGGAAAAGACCGCCTTCGAGGCGGCAGACGCCGTCATTGCAGTCAGCGAGGGGATGCGTCGCGATGTCCTCGACAGTTACCCCAACCTTGACCCCGCGCGCGTCCATGTTGTGAAGAACGGCATTGATCCCGACGAGTTCCTGCCTGATCACAACACGGACGTCGTCGATTCGCTCGGCATGGATCGTGACCGCCCGTCCGTGGTGTTCGTGGGTCGCATCACACGGCAGAAGGGGCTTGTCCATCTGGTGCGCGCCGCGCAACAGTTTGATCCCGACACCCAGGTGATCCTGCTTGCGGGCGCCCCGGACACCCCTGCGATCGCCGCGGAGTTCAAGGATGCGTTTGCTGAGTTGGAGCGGTCCCGCAACGCCCCCGTGGTCTGGGTGCAGGACATGCTGCCCCGCGCCTCCGTCCGCCAGGTCATGACACACGCCACCGTGTTCGCATGCCCGAGCATCTACGAGCCGCTCGGCATCGTGAACCTCGAAGCCATGGCCTGCGAGACCGCCGTCGTTGCCAGCGCCGTGGGCGGGATCCCCGAGGTTGTGGTCGACGGGGAGACCGGACTCCTGGTTCCCTACGATCCGGCACGTGCCGGAGATCCGGAGTTCGTCTCGGCCTTCGAAGCCGAGTTCGCCGACAAGGTCAACCGCGTCACCCGCGATGCGGACCTCGCTCGGCGCTTCGGCCTGGCCGGGCGCAAGCGCTGCATCGATGAGTTCTCCTGGGAAGAGATCGCCAAGCAGACGATCGAGGTCTATCGGGCAGCCATCGCACACCACGGCTGACGCACACCCATCAGGACTGGACACACGAATCGCCCGGGACTTTGCAGTCCCGGGCGATTCGCGTGCTGATTGCGGTGTTGCTTGTTTAGAACACTCTCCGGTCAGCCAACCACGCCGGTGAGTGCCGTGAGCAGGTCAGTGGCCTCCGTGGCGTTCATCTCCACCACAAGGCGTCCTCCGCCATCCACTGGGACTCGCATCACGATGCCTCGACCCTCCTTCGTGACTTCCATGGGACCGTCACCCGTGCGGGGCTTCATCGCTGCCATTTTTGCCAACCTCTATCTTGTTCGATTTGCTGTGCTTGTCACCCATTATCCCGCATCATCGCGTCACACCGAAGGCGAGTCCCCTCTAGCGGCGCGTTCTGACTCTTCCGGGGGCTCTGAAATCCCCTTCGTAACCGAATTTTCGTCAGCATCCTCGCCCTCCAGTACATCGTCGGGCGGAGGAATCCGGCCGATTCTCGCGGCGCTGGCCACGTGTTCTTCGACGACGGACGACTCATCCGGAGCAGTGACGAATTCGTGGTCGTCATCAGAATCCCCGGCCGTGTCCGGGTATTCGTGCACATCGATCCGATCGATGACAGCATCGACGGCCTGCATGTCGTAGCCCTTGCGGACCACGTCGAAACGGGTGCCCGGTTTGATGTCCTCGCCGGAAACATGGGCTGCCAGAAGCGCGTCCACCTGACTGCGTCGATAGCCGGTTCCCGCACCGGGCAGCGACAAGTGCTCCAGGAACACCTCATCCACCGGCCCGTCGGGAACGTGTGCCTTGGGACGGTCAGTGACCGCATCGGGCATCTCACCCAGCCTGCCTGTACCTGCCCAGGCGCCCACGCCGAGGACACCGATTGCCACCACCACGATTGCCCAGACCATGTTCTCCAGACTAGTGGCTCACTCGCCGAGGCTGGGAGATCCCATGGCGGCGACGGCCTCGTCAAGGTCGTCGGTGATGGTGAGGAGATCCAGATCTCCGCCGGAGATGAACCCGCCGCCCTCAACGCTGCCCCGCACCCATTCGAGCAGTCCGCACCAGAACTCGGTGCCCAACAACACCACCGGGAAGTGGGTCACCTTCTTCGTCTGGATCAACGTCAACGCCTCGAACAGTTCGTCGAAGGTCCCGAATCCGCCGGGCATGGCAATGAAGCCCCGTGAGTACTTCAGGAACATGGTTTTGCGGGCAAAGAAGTACCGGAAGTTCACACCCAGCGACACGTAAGGATTGAGTCCCTGCTCGAAAGGCAGTTCGATGCCCAGACCGACGGAGAGCCCGTCGGCCTCCAGTGCGCCCTTGTTGGCTGCCTCCATGACGCCCGGACCGCCTCCAGTGATCACGGCGAAGCCCGCTTCTGTCAGCTTCCTCCCCAGCAACTCCGCCTGCTCATACATTGGCTGCCCCGGCGTGGAGCGGGCCGAACCGAAGACGCTGACGGCTGACGGCAGTTGCGACAGTGCGTCGAAGCCCTCAACGAACTCCGCCTGAATGCGGAGCACCCGCCACGGGTCGTTGTGCTGCCAGTCCGGCTCACGCCTGTCGAGCAGTGCCTGGTCAGCAGTCGGCAACTCGCGTTCGTCTCCTCGCAGGACGACGGCGCCCTGTCTGCGTTGTGGCCGCATCAGGCCTCCTTCTTGGTGGTCAACCAGCGACGCAGGCCGTTGGCGCATGTGTCGAGCTGATCGGCAGGACAGTATTCGTTGTCAGTGTGGGCCAGCGAGGGATCCGCGGGCCCATAGTTCACGGCGGGTATCCCGAGCGCCGAGAACCGCGCAACATCAGTCCACCCGTACTTCGGTTTCGGTGTGGCCCCCACGGATTCCACGAACTCCTTGGCGATCTCCCGGTCCAGCCCGGGCCGGGCAGCCGGTGACATGTCAGTGAGCTCAAAACTGTATCCGTGGAACACCCGTCGGAGTTCTGCCAGGGCGTCATCGGGCGACTTGTCGGGCGCGAAGCGATAGTTGATCTCCACGGACGCGGACGGCGGGATGACATTGCCGGCCACTCCCCCGAAAACCCTGATGGCGTTCAGGCCCTCGCGGTAGGTGAGGCCCTCGACGTCGACCTCCCTGGCGTCGTAGTCATTGATGCGGTTCAGGACGTCGGAGAGCCCATGAATGGCGTTGCGACCCAGCCAGGAGCGGGCGCTGTGCGCTGCCTTGCCCGGCACCGTGATGAGGATGCGGCAGGTGCCCTGGCAGCCACCCTCGATCGTTGCATCAGTGGGCTCCATGAGCACCGCAAAATCGGCTTCGAGCAGTTCAGGCGAGTTCTCCGCGATCCTGCCCAGCCCATTGAGATCGGCACCCACCTCCTCATGGTCGTAGAAGACCCAGGTGACGTCACGATTGGCGTCGGTCAGTTCTGCCGCGAGTTGCAACTGCACGGCAACGCCGCCCTTCATGTCGCAGGTGCCGCGCCCCACC
>CBDTVQ010000059.1:0-8898 GCA_965364045.1 uncultured Tessaracoccus sp.
TCCCAGCGAGGACCCTGTGGGCAGGCTGGCGGATCGTCGTATCACGGACGCGGCGAGTGCTGACGACCCCCAGGAGGCCCTCATCAACCGCGCCCGCAACCACACCCCGGGCGACACTGACCTGACCTGGACCAGACTGACGCGATGGAGGGCACTACTCGCCGCTGCCCTCGATCAGTACCCGAAGACTGTCACGGGCGCACTGGTGCGCTCCGCCCCGGACAATGCTCCCGCCACGCTGCTGATGGCCTGGTTGGAGGACAAACTGGGCGTGACCGTGGTGAATGAGGGAAGCACGCTGCCCGGCGTGTCCGAGGTTCGTCTCACCACCGACGGTGGGGACATCGTCATCAACCGGGGCACATCGGACAGCATCGCCCTGTACAACGTTCCGGGCCAACCGGAACGCAAGGTGGCCCTGCGCCGCAGGCCCTTGACGGATCTACTGACCGAAGAGCTTCAGCGCATGGATGCCGATGACGTCTTCGAGTCAGCTGTGAGCCGAATCGTGAAGCGAAGGGACGCCTGAGAAATGTATCGACGCGTAGTTCGAATGGCAGATGCCGACGAGGTGGCCGACGTCGTCGCCAGGCGACTGCTGGGGCGTGTCGTGGATCTGCAGGGGAAGCGCGGAGTGGTCCACGTCTGCCTCACGGGTGGCCGCACGGCCAACAAGATGTACGAGCGGTTCGCTGAGTTGGTGCCGGAGTCAAACCTGGATGCGAGCAAGCTACAACTCTGGTGGGGGGATGAAAGGTTCATCCCGGCCACGGATGCCGAACGCAACTCCCTGCAGGCCGTCGCCCGACTGGCGCGCACCGTCCATATCAAATCAGCAGACATCCACATGATGCCGGCACAGGACGGCCGCGCGGACTCGCACCAGTGCGCTGCTGAGTACGAAACGGAACTCGGGGACACCATTTTCGACGTCACGCTGGTGGGCATCGGGCCGGATGGTCACGTGGGCTCGATCTTCCCGGATCATCCAAGCTTCGACGCAACCAGCCGCCGGGTGGTGGGAGTGACGGACGCACCGAAGCCTCCGTCGGAGCGCATCTCCCTCACCATTTCCGCGATGAATCGCTCCGATGAGATCTGGATCATCACGACCGGAGGATCCAAGGCCGACGCTGTTGCACGCTCACTGGCTGGCGATCCTTCTCTGCCCGCCAGCCATCTCGAAGCTCGGCAGGCAACGTACTGGTTCCTCGACGCCGAGGCGTCCGCAGGACTCCCAGATCCTTACGACTGCGCGCTCTGAGGATCCACCCACCGCTGCTGCAGGCATGCAGAACGGGGCCCCTGCGCGATGCAGGAGCCCCTTGACCTCAACACTTCGAGATCAGTAAATGACTTCGCCTGAGGCGCGACGCGCCCTCAACGACTTCACGGCCTCATCCAGGATTTGTGCCGCCTCAGCTTCGCTGCGACGTTCCTTCACGTAGGCCAGGTGTGTCTTGTAGGGAGTGATCTTTGGTGGGGGCGGTGGATTGTCCGCGTCCGTGTTGGCAGGCATGCCACAACGGGGACAGTCCCACGACTCGGGGATCGGCGCATCAATTGCGAAGGCGGGCCGTGTCTCGTGTCCGCTGGAGCAGAAGTACGAGACATGCAGCCTCGGGGCAGAATCACCCCGCTCTGCTTCTCCCATGGGACCGGCGCCGACTCGGCTACCGCGGATGGCGTTGCCACCTGCCACGATTACTCCTAAAAGGTGGATTGACTATTTGGTAGGGGGGATTTCAGATGTCAATGCGGTAAAGCGCCAGCAGCGCCGCCACTGTGAGCACCCAGACGCCCGTGAGGACCAGGGTGATGCGGTCCAGTCGACGCTCAGCAGTGGAGACACCGCCCATGGACGTTGACATACCTCCGCCGAACAAATCCGACATGCCTCCGCCACGACCCTTGTGGAGAAGCACTGATGCGGCCAAGAGCACACTGAGGACGATCAGAATGATCGAAAGAGTCACGATGGGCCAGCTGACGAGAGGGACAATCACGGACTGGAGTCTAGCTGAGAGCTTCCGAATCTCCACATCCGGGGTGGCCCTGGTCAGTGTGATTGACAGACCAGCCAAGGATGACCACTGCTCAGGTCACGGTTGTGCTTTGCCGCGCTTTTGCACTTGCGCTCACGTGGGGGTCGGGGACACAACAACGGCCGTCGGGAAGATTCCGGCGGCCGTTGGTGGTCATGCGTTTCTCAGGCAGGCAGCTTCTGGAACAGAACGATGGCCGCGAACTCTTCAGGTTGGAGGCTGGCTCCACCCACGAGAGCGCCGTCCACGTCAGGCTTCGCCATGATCTGCGCGACGTTGCCTGACTTCACGGAGCCGCCGTACTGAATACGAACAGCCTCGGCCGTGGCGTCATCGTAGAGGCTGGCGACCTCCTTGCGTATGGCACCACACACCTCCTGTGCGTCCTCGGGCGTTGCGACCTCTCCGGTACCAATGGCCCAGACGGGTTCGTATGCGATCACGAGGCCAGCCACCTGCTCGGCACTCAAACCGGCCAGCGTGCCGCGGACCTGGTTGAGCGTGTACTCCACGTGGCGGCCCTCCTTGCGGATGTCGAGCCCCTCCCCCACGCAGATAATCGGGGTCATGCCAGCAGCCAGCACCTTGTGTGCCTTGGTGTTGACGACCTCATCGGTTTCAGCGTGGTACTCGCGACGCTCGGAGTGACCGACCACGACGTAGGAGACACGGAGCTTGGCGAGCATGGCGGCGCTCACCTCTCCGGTGTAGGCGCCGGAATCGAACGCGGAAACGTCCTGCGCAGCGAGCATGATGGGCATGCGCTCCCCGTCAATGAGTGTCTGCACGGTGCGCAGGTCAGTGAACGGCGGCACGACGACGCAGTCGACGGACTTGCCGTCAAACTCCTTGTCGTTCAGAGTCCATGCCAACTTCTGCACCATGCCGGTGGCCTCGACGTGGTCGAGGTTCATCTTCCAGTTGCCGGCCATGATCGGCTTGCGTGTCATCAGTTGTTTCCTTCTTCCAGAACGGAGATACCGGGCAGTTCCTTGCCCTCGAGGAATTCGAGAGAGGCTCCACCGCCCGTGGAGATGTGGCCGAACTCGTCGTCGGAGTGGCCCAGTGTTCGCACGGCTGCGGCCGAATCGCCGCCACCGACGACGGAGAGCCCATCAACTTCAGTGAGAGCCTTGGCAACAGCGGCCGTTCCACCGGCCAATTCCTTGATCTCGAACACACCCATGGGTCCGTTCCAGAACACCGTCTTCGCCAGAGCTATGGTCTCCGCAAAGATGTTCTCGGTCTCCGGGCCGATGTCGAGGCCCATCTTGTCGCTGGGGATGGCATTGGCAGCCACAACGTCGACGTGACCGGTCACGGTGCGGGCTCCGAAGTCCATGCCCTCTGCGACGCGCACGTCCACGGGCAGCAGGATCTTCTTCCCCTTGGACTGGGCGTCCTTGAGGTAGCCGAGGCAGGTCTCAAGGTTGGTGTCATCCACCAACGAGTTGCCGATGTCGTGTCCCTGCGCCTTGAGGAAGGTGAACACCATTCCACCACCGATGACGAGAGTGTCCGCCACCTTCAGCAGATTGTCGATGACGGACAGCTTGTCCGCCACCTTGGCGCCACCCAGAACGACCACGAAGGGGCGCTCGGGTGTTTCCGTGAGACGACGCAGGACGTCGATCTCCTTGGCCACCAAATATCCGGCAGCGTTCGGCAGCAGCTTGGCGACGTCGTAGACGGACGCCTGCTTGCGGTGCACCACACCAAAGCCGTCGGAGACAAAGATGTCACCAAAATGGGCGTACTTCTTCGCCAGGGCGAGGCGTTCGGCCTCGTCCTTTGACTCCTCAGCGGCCTCGAAACGGACGTTCTCCAGCAGAGCAACGTCGCCGTCATCGAGGGAGTCCACCGTTTGTGCGGCGTCGGCACCCACCACGTCAGTGGCGAGCTTGACCTCGGTGCCGAGCAACTCAGAGAGCCGCCCGGCCACCGGGGCCAGGGAGAACTTCGGGTTGAAAGCACCCTTGGGTCGGCCCAGGTGAGCCATGATGACGACCCGAGCACCCTGATCACGCAAAGCTTCCAGCGTGGGCAGGGCAGCACGGATGCGGCCGTCATCAGTGATGGTCTCGCCGTCGAGCGGGACGTTGAAATCGCAGCGGATCAGGACCCGCTTGCCCGACAGGTTGCCGAGGTCATCGATTGACTGCACGTGAGTGATTCCTTCCCTTACAAGTTCAGTTGTGTTGTGCGATCAGAGCGAGGCGCCAACGAGCAGCGTGAGGTCCACGCAGCGGTTGGAGTAGCCCCACTCGTTGTCGTACCAACCAAGGACCTTGACCTGGTTGCCGATGACCTTGGTCATGGGCGCATCAAAGATGCAGGAGGCCGGATCGGTCTCAATGTCCTTGCTGACGATGGGATCTTCGTTGTAGACGAGAACACCCTTCATCGCACCCTCTGCAGCCTTCTTGACGATGGCGTTGACCTCTTCGACGGTGGTCTCACGAGAGGCCTCGAAGGTCAGGTCGGTAACCGAGCCGGTGGCGATCGGAACACGCATGGCGTAGCCGTCCAGCTTGCCCTTGAGCTCCGGGAGAACCAGAGAGACAGCCTTGGCCGCACCGGTGGTGGTGGGCACCATGTTGAGGGCCGCGGCGCGGGCGCGACGCAGATCCGAATGGGGCGCATCCTGCAGATTCTGATCCTGCGTGTAGGCGTGGATCGTGGTCATGAGACCCTTCTCGATGCCCAGACCATCGTTGAGCGCCTTGGCCATGGGGGCCAGGCAGTTCGTGGTGCAGGAGGCGTTCGAGATGATGTTGTGAGCGGCTGCGTCGTACTTGTCGTCGTTCACACCCATGACGATGGTGATGTCCTCATTCTTCGCCGGGGCGGAGATGATGACCTTCTTGGCGCCGGCGGTGATGTGTGCCTTCGCCTTGGTGGCGTCGGTGAAGAAACCGGTGGACTCGATGACGACCTCAACACCCAGGTCGCCCCAGGGGAGGTTCGCGGGATCCTTCTCGGCGAAAGCCTTGATCTCCTTGCCGTCGACGACGATGGCATCGTCGGTGTACGTCACTGCACCGGGAAAACGGCCCAGGATCGAGTCGTACTTCAGCAGGTGCGCCAGCGTGTGGTTGTCGGTGAGGTCATTGACTGCGACGACCTCAATGTCAGCTCCGGCAGCCACGAGGGCGCGGAAGTAGTTGCGGCCAATGCGGCCGAAGCCGTTGATTCCAACCTTGACGGTCATTGTGTATTGATCCCCTTCGAGAGATTATCGCCGCGCACTTGCAACAGGTGCTGGGAGCGCAGCATCAATGGACGCCTACCATCCTAACGACAGTGGCCGGTCCAGATTCAAGGGGGGCCAATAGAGGTCATCGAGTGCGCGCGATGCCGGCTCGGATCAGTCGTTGTCGCGAAGATCCACCGGAAGACTTGCCTCGGTGCCGGGGACCCCGGCCATGGCGGCAGCCTTGTCCGCGGTGGCGAGCAGGCGTCGGATCCTGCCTGCTATCGCATCCTTGGTCAGCGGCGGCTCGTGAAGTTTTCCGAGCTCCTCCAGGCTTGCCTGCCGATGTTCCAATCGCAGTTCGCCCGCCATCCGCAGGTGATCCGGCGTCTCGCCGGCGAGTATCTCCAGGGCCCTCTCCACCCTCGCCCCCGCTGCCACTGCGGCGCGGGCAGAGCGGCGCAGGTTTGCATCGTCAAAGTTGGCGAGACGGTTGGCCTGGGCGCGGACCTCGCGACGCATGCGCCGCTCTTCCCACACCAGACGCGTCTCATGAGCACCCATCCGGGTCAGCAGGTCCGCAATGGCCTCGCCGTCGCGCATCACGACGCGCTCCACGCCACGCACCTCGCGCGCCTTCACACTCAGACCCAACCGCCGGGCAGCGCCCACCAGTGCGAGTGCCGCCTCCGAGCCGGGGCAGGTGACCTCCAGCGCCATGGACCGGCCGGGCTCGGTGAGCGAACCGCGAGCCAGGAAGGCCCCGCGCCACACCGCGACAGCATCTGCCAGGGACCCACCGACGATGGAAGGGGGAAGGCCTCGTACCGGGCGACGCTTTTGGTCCACGAGACCACTCAATCTGGCGAGCTTCTCGCCGTCACGCACCACCCTCACGGTGTAGCGCGTGGTACGACGCAACCCCGAGGAGTTGATCACGAGCATTTCGCTGTCCAGCGAATACAGCTCGTTGATAAACGCCCTCAGACGCCGGGCCGCAGCTCCCGTGTCCATCTCGGCCTCCACGACGATGCGCCCACCCACGAGATGGAGGCCGCCGGCAAAACGCAACATCGTTGCCACTTCCGCCCGCCGTGCATTCGGGTGCGGGGTGGCCACGGCAGCGAGTTCGGACTTCACCTTCTGTGTCAGGGCCATGCGGTAGATACTGCCATGCATCTCATACCCCCATGATCATGGAGCCAGCACCTCCGAGAAAACCGAAGCCAGACGGTTGGGGTCGTGCCGGGGCGATTCATCGCGCACGCCGATGTCGGCCACCACCAACCGTGCCCCCAGCGATGCCGCGTAGCGCTCAAGATGGGGATCGGTACCGGCAAAACCATCGTCGGCTATGACGACGTCGAGCCGGAGGCCGGGAGCATGCTCCGCCAGCAACTCGATGTGTCGTGATGCAGAGAATCCGTGCGTCTCGTCGGCGGGCGCGATGTTGAGTACCAGGATGCGCTGCGCAGTGGTGTTGTGGATTGCGCGCGCCAGGTCCGGCACCAAAAGGTGAGGTATCACCGAGGTGAACCACGATCCCGGCCCCAGCACGATGCAATCAGCATCCATGATGGCTGCAACGGCCTCCTCGCAGGCGGGCGGGCCGTGGGGTATCAGTCTCACTGACTGCACCGTGCCAGCGGTGCTGGCGATGGTCGCCTGCCCCGACAGCGTGGCGATCTCGTCCGGCGTCCCATCCTCCAGTCCGATGACGTCTGCCTCGATCTCCAGCGGTATGGATGACATCGGCAACACCCTGCCCCGTGTCCCCAGAAGGTCCGCCACCATGTCGAGTCCTGCGACCGGACCGAGCTGCTGCCACAGACCGGCGATCAAGAGATTGCCGATGGCATGCCCGGACAGGGCGCCGTCCCCCGTGAAACGGGATTGCAGCACATTCGCCCACGTGCGTCCCTCCTGATCATCGCTGCAGAGCGCGGCCAGTGCCATCCGGAGATCGCCGGGCGGCAGGCAGCCGAGCTCGCGGCGCAACCGGCCGGAAGATCCTCCATCATCGGCGACCGTCACCACGGCCGTCAGATTGTCGGTCACCCGTCTCAGCGCAGTGAGGGAGGCGGACAGTCCGTGTCCACCACCAAAGGCAACAACTTTCGGAAGCGATCCTATGCTCTGCATGGTTCCTACTCCTTGCCTATGTCCCGGTGGAGGATGGTGACCCCAAAACCTCGCTCCTTGAGACGGGGCGCCAACGCTTCACAGATGGCGGTGGAGCGGTGCTTGCCCCCGGTGCATCCCACGGCCACGGTGACCTGTCGCTTCCCCTCGCGCATGTACCCCGATGCCATGGCGGTGAGCAGTTGCAGCGCGTTCTCCTGAAAGGCGACGGCGTCCGGCTGTCCCAACACATACTCGGCAACATCCGGGGAGAGACCAGTCCGGGGGCGCAGCTCGGGCACCCAGTAGGGATTGGGCAGGAAACGGACATCGAAGACCACGTCCGCATCGATGGGCAAGCCGTTCTTGAAGCCGAAGGACATCAACGCGACGCGAAGCGTGTCCGTGGCGTCGTCGCCGAAGTGGTTGGCCACACGCTGCGTCAGCTGCCTCGGGGTCAGGCTCGAGGTGTTGACGACGATGTCAGCGTTGGCTCGCAGATCTGCAAGCAGACGACGCTCGCGCACCATGCCCTCCACCAGCCGCCCATCGCCCTGCAGCGGAAGCGGTCGTCGATTGGATTCCTGCCGTTGCACGATGATGTCATCGCTGGCTTCGAGAAACAGCACCGTGACCTCAACGCCCTGCTCTCGCAGCGAGGCCAGAGCAGCAGGCAGTTGTTCGAACTGTTCGCGACTGCGGACGTCGAACCCCACGGCCACCCGGTCCGTTCCCGTGCGTGCCAGTTCAGCAGCGAGCCCCGGGAGCATGACGGGCGGCAGATTGTCCACGACGTACCATCCGAGGTCCTCCATGGCGTGGGCGGCGGTTCGTCGTCCGGCACCGGACATCCCGGTGACAATGACCAGCCGTTGCGTCGCTTCGGTGTGTTGCATGCGCACCACCCTAGTGCGGGCACGGCGGCCCAAGAGGTCGCACGGATAGGGAGTCGCCTGACTCACGTGCCCCCGCATCCCGCTCAGCATCGTTGTCCTCGGTCGCCGAACAATCAAAGTGAGACTCCCTCCTCCGCCTTGCCGGGCGGGCGCGGATGACCCGTTCGCTTCACCGGCGCCCCTACCCGTGCAACCTCTTACTCAGTCGGCCAGGGTGCGCTCACCGATACCACGCGCCACGAGCGCTTCACCGCTGCGCTCGGCATACGCAACGGCATTGATCATCACGGGTGTGAGGAGCCGTGCCGGATTGCGCTCCAGCCCCCTCGCACGTGCAGCCATGCGCGCATCGTCGACGCTGCCCAGAAGGTACGGGATGGACCTGATCATCAACGCCACGGCCAAAGCCACCTGGTCCGGATTGACGCCCAACGGGCGCAGGGGTCGCAGCACCCACACCAGCGCGTCCAGGAGATCCGGTGTGCTGGTGGTCAGGGTCAGCATCCGGGCAGCGAGGATGGCCACCAAGATATTGCCCGGGCGCACGAATGCGGCCACGGGGTCCATGGTCACGAGATGGAAGAGCGCGAGCATGCCCAGGATGAGCCACATCATCCACCCCAACCGCAGGGCCCGCGTGGGC
>CBDTVQ010000060.1:0-8708 GCA_965364045.1 uncultured Tessaracoccus sp.
CTGTACCGCGTGCGGTGTCTGCGTGGCCGCATGCCCTCACGACGCTCTTAGCCTCGTGGCTGACGGCGAAAGGACGACGCTGCAGCACTCCCCCGGTATGTGCCAGGGAGAGCAGCAGTGTGTCGCTCTCTGCCCCGTCGAAGCACTCAGCGTTGCAGGCCCTCTTGACTGGCCGGCCGTTCTGGACGGCTCGCCCCGCGTTCTGGCAACGCTCAACATGTCCGTCTGCGAGCGCTGTCGTACCCGCTTCCCCACTGATTCGGGCTCCAGGTGGTGCGAGACGTGCCGCATCAGGCGCAGTGACCCATTCGGATCCCATCTTCCCGAGGCCGCGATCAAACTACTGAAGGCCCGCGGGCACGACCGACCACTGTGACCGTGGTGGAGGGCAAGTTTCCTACTGGCCCGGATGGGTAGTGTGGGGCCATGTCCAGTGACCGCCCCGCCCATGTCCTCACGGTCTCAGACCGCGTGGCGGCTGGCGAGCGCACGGATGCATCAGGTCCCCTCGCGGTTTCGCTCCTGGAGGCTGCCGGACACTCGACGACCAGCTCCTGCGTGGCCGACGGCGTGAGCAGTGTCCGCGACGAGTTGAGACGCCTCCTCGGATCGGGCACGAGGCTCATAGTCACCACCGGCGGCACGGGTGTCTCTCCCCGTGACCACACCCCCGAGGCCACGGCAGATGTCGTGGAACGGTTGCTCCCCGGGATCCCCGAGATGTTCCGCGCCGAAGGCCTGAAGAAGTCCCCTCACGCAGCACTGACCCGCGGCCTCGTCGGCGTGGTGGATCGCACCCTCGTGGTCAACCTGCCGGGTAGTCCGAAAGCAGTATCGGAATCTCTGCAGGTACTGCTGCCGCTCGTGCCCCACATCCTCGACCAACTCGACGGAGGCGACCACTGATGCCCATCACACATGCTGAAGTCACCACTGACCCCCTGGACGTCGAAACCCTCCGGAGGGCGGTGGAGTCCCCCACCGCCGGCGCCGTGACATGCTTTATCGGTCAGATCCGCGATCATGACCCGGAAGCCGACGGCACCGTCACGGGCATCGATTACACCCACCATCCGGACGCCAGCCAGATGATGGCCCCAATTGTCGGCCGCGTGCTGGATCGGCTCGATCCCGATGGACAGGCCACCGTCTCCGCAGTGCATCGCGTGGGACACCTCGACGTCGGTGACCTGGCGTTGGTGGTCTGCGTGGCCACGGCCCACCGTCGCGCCTCCTTCGACATCTGCGAGGCGGTCGTCGAGGCGATCAAGGCAGAATTACCCATCTGGAAACAACAATTTGAAACGACGGGCCGCCAGGTGTGGTCCAACCTGGGAGTGAACTCGTGAGTGGCCTGGTTGATGGTTTTGGCAGGGTGCACCGAGACCTGCGTATTTCGTTGACTGATCACTGCAATCTGCGCTGTACCTACTGCATGCCCGCCGAGGGTGTGCCCTGGCTGCCCCGCAACACGTTGCTCTCGGCCACCGAACTGATGCGCATCGTGGAGATAGCGGTTGCCGAAGGTGTCACCGAGGTGCGGCTCACCGGCGGCGAACCGCTGCTGCGTCCTGACGTCGTGGACATCATCGCTGCCATCAACAGCATTGACAACGCCCCGGAGATCTCGATCACCACCAACGGCATCATGCTGCCGCGGCTCGCGGAACGGCTGGCGCACGCCGGACTTGCACGCGTCAACATCTCCCTCGACACGCTCGACCGTGCTCGTTTCAAGGAAGTGACCCGCCGCGACCGCCTCGGCGATGTGCTGGACGGCATCGACGCCGCCAAGGCTGCCGGCATGACACCGGTGAAGATCAACAGCGTTCTGATGCGCGGTATCAATGACCACGAAGCACCGGCCCTGCTCAGCTGGGCCATGGAGAACGACCTTCAACTCCGCTTCATTGAGCAGATGCCCCTGGACGCCGGTCACACCTGGAGCCGCGAGGGCATGATCACGGCAGCCGAGATCCTCACTTCTCTGCGTGAACACTACGATCTCGAGCCCGTCCCGGGCCGCGGCGCTGCTCCCGCCGAGCGCTTCCTCGTCGACGGCGGCCCCCACACAGTGGGCATCATCGCATCGGTCACCATGCCGTTCTGCGGCGCCTGTGACCGCCTGCGGCTGACCGCCGACGGTCAGCTCCGATCCTGCCTGTTCTCCGCCACCGAATCGGATTTGCGCGAACCCCTGCGCTCGGGCGCGAGCGACGAGGAGGTGGCCGCCATTCTGCATCGCTGCCTCGCCGGCAAGCTCGCTGGCCACGGCATCAACGAGCCCGGCTTCCTGCAGCCACCCCGACCCATGAGCGCCATCGGCGGCTGAGTTCGACTCAGGTCAGCATGACCGGCACCCGGTGGAAGCCCCCGACCGGTGCCACCGCACGCTCGAGCGTGTCATAGGAATAGGCGAACTCGATGGAGTGCACCGCCGAGGCCAAGGCCTTCACTGCGATACGCAGCTCCCACGTGGACAGCAGCCTGCCGGGGCAGACGTGCTTGCCGATGCCATACACGAGGTTGTCGACGGCATGCAGTTGCGGGTCGAACCGGTCGGCCTCGAAGACCGCCTCGTCGCGGTTTGCCGAGGTCCAATGGAGCTTGACGCGGGCGTTGGCCGGGATCTCCTGACCGGCGACGGATACGGGACACGTCGTGATTCGACGGTTCGACAAGAAGGGATCGTCGATGCGCAGGATCTCGTCGATGATGGCGTCCGTCTCACTGTCCGCGGCCGTTAGCAGCCATTCGAGCAGAGCTGGCTCTTCAGCGAGATGCACCACGATCACGCCAACGCACAGCGCCATGGATCCCAGATCACCGCCGGTCCAGTTGCGAAGTATGGACACGAGCTCCGCCTCGCTCAGCGGTCGGCCGTCCACCTCGTCCCGGCACAGACGCGTGGTGACGTCATCCGGGGCGTCGAGGCCAGCGGCACGCCGGGAAAGCAGCACGGAACGGATGATCTCGTCGAACTCTTCAGCGACGTCCGCCATCCATGCCGGATCCCCAGAACGGGTGGCCAGGTGGTTGTTGGCCATCCACGACAGCAATCGTGGCTCCAGCTCGGTGGGCCAGCCCAGCCACGCGCACTGGGCACGTACCGCGAACACGGCACCAATGTCGCGAACGGCATCAAGCACCACGCCGCGGGGCAGCTCCGCAACCAGCCGGGCAGCGACATCCTCGAAGACGGCAACGAACGGCGTGAGCGCCTCTTCGGTGAGGTACCGATCGATGACCTCCCGGAACTGTGTGTGCTCCTCGCCATCCAGACCGTTGGGGACCTGAAGGTACCGCGACACTGCGCTGGAGTACGTCTCGTGGTCGAGCGCAGCAGCCACCACGTCCGCGTGACGCAACAACACCCACTCCCCTGAAACATTGCGGACGATGTCATGGTTGGCGCGCAACTCGTCCGTGTACTCACGCAGGTCCCGTCCCACGGGGGAAACGTCATCAGGCATGTGGTCGGTCACAGTGGGTTCTCCGTCGGTTCGCACGATTGTCCGGCTTCGACGCTAGTCGCAGCCGGTATGTGAATTCAGCCCCGCTCCAATATCTACAGATGGCATGTGGTTCGATTCATCCCATGGCGAACAAGGTCACCGCGGACAGTCCGGCAGAACAGGCACTACTCAAACTAGGGCAATTCTTCACCCGCTGGGAGGAGTCCGACGACGGCCGCGCTGTCTTCCGGGAAGGTGGCCGGGCAGGCGATGCCTTCTACCGGGACCGCTGGGCCCACGACAAGGTTGTGCGCTCCACCCATGGCGTGAACTGCACCGGTTCCTGCTCCTGGAAGGTCTACGTCAAGGACGGTCTGATCACGTGGGAGGCCCAGCAGACTGACTACCCGTCGGCCGGTGATGACCGCCCCGACTACGAGCCTCGTGGCTGCCCTCGCGGTGCCGCCTTCTCCTGGTACACCTACTCGCCCACCCGCGTGCGCTACCCCTATGGCCGCGGCGTACTGATCGACATGTACAGGGAGGCCAAGGAACGTCTCGGCGATCCGGTGTTGGCCTTCGCCGATGTCGTCGGGGACCCTGAGCGCCGCCGCCGCTACCAGCGCGCCCGCGGCAAGGGTGGTCTGGTGCGCATCGACTGGGACGAGGCTCTGGAGATCTCCGCCGCGTCCTACGTCCACACCATCAAGACCCACGGCCCTGACCGGCTCGTTTCCTTCTCCCCCATCCCTGCCATGTCCATGGTGAGCCACGCCATTGGCACACGTTTCACCCACTTGCTGGGTGGCGCCATGACATCGTTCTACGACTGGTATGCCGACCTTCCCGTCGCCAGCCCCCAGGTGTTCGGTGACCAGACCGATGTGCCTGAATCGGGCGACTGGTGGGACGCCACATATCTGATGATGTGGGGCTCCAATGTCCCCGTCACCCGCACACCGGATGCGCACTGGATGGCCGAGGTCCGCTACCGCGGCACCAAGGTGGTCACGGTTGCCCCCGACTACGCCGACAACGTGAAGTTCGCCGACGAGTGGCTACCCGCCCAGGCGGGCACGGATGCGGCCCTTGCGATGGCCATGGGGCATGTGATCCTCAAGGAGAACTTCGTTGACAAGTCCGTGAAATTCTTCGACGACTATGTCAAGCAGTACACGGACCTCGGCATGCTGCTGCGCCTCGAGGAGCATCCTGAGGGCCACGGCCTCACTGCCTCAAAGTTCCTGACGGCCGCCGATCTCCCGGAGTTCGCAGGCGCCGAGGACCCCGGATTCAAGACCATCATGTGGGACAAGGCCAGTGGTAGCGCCGTTGTCCCCAACGGTTCCATGGGATTCCGCTACAGCGAATCCGGCAAGGGCAACTGGAACCTTGACCTCGCTGGCATCGAGCCAACGCTCAGCCTGGCCGACGTCGAGGGCAGCCAGCCCACCGAGCTGGCACTGCCCTGCTTCGAGGATCCCCGCGGCTCCGGCTCCATCCTGCGCCGTGGTGTCCCCACCATGGAAGTCGGCGGACACCTCGTCACCACGGTCTTCGACCTCATGCTCGCCCAGTACGGCGTCGAGCGCCCCGGCATGCCGGGCGTCTGGCCCGCCGGCTACGACGACCCGACCGTTCCCTACACGCCCGCCTGGCAGGCTGAGATCACATCGGTGCCGGCCGAGGTGTGCACGCGCACGGCCCGGGAGTTCGCGAACAACAGTGCGGAATCCCATGGCCGCACGATGATCATCATCGGCGCCGGCATCTGCCACTGGTACCACGCCGACGCCACCTACCGCTCCATCATGAGCCTGCTCATGCTCACCGGGTGCATCGGCCGCAACGGCGGCGGCTGGGCCCACTACGTCGGTCAGGAGAAGTGCCGCCCCATGACGGGCTGGTTCAACCTGGCCAATGCCATGGACTGGTCCCGGCCACCGCGGACCATGATCGGCACCGCCTACTGGTACATGCACACGGACCAGTGGCGCACCGACGGCTTCTCCGCCGACGCCATCACCTCGCCGCTGTCATTGGGACACCTCGATGGCGTCCACAACGCCGACGCGATCGCGAAATCCGCCCGGCTCGGCTGGATGCCCTTCTACCCGCAGTTCGACGAGAACCCACTGGATCTCGCCGATGAGGCGACGGCCGCAGTTGAAGCGGGCGAGGCCACGGACGTCGGCAGCTACGTGGCAGGGCGTCTCAAGGACGGTTCCCTCAAGTCATCCGTCGAGGACGTCGACGCGCCCGCGAACTGGCCGCGCACCATGATGCTCTGGCGCTCCAACCTGTTCGGCTCCTCGGCCAAGGGGGCCGAGTACTTCTCCAAGCACCTCCTGGGAACGCACTCCAACCTGATGCCCAACCAGCACGGCGCGGACAAGCGACCGTCGGTGGTGAAGTATCGCGAGGAGGAGGTGGAGGGAAAGCTGGACCTGCTCATCAGCGCCGACTTCCGCATGACGTCAACGACGCTGCTCTCCGACATCGTCTTCCCAGCCGCCACCTGGTACGAGAAGTACGACCTCTCCAGCACGGACATGCATCCCTTCGTCCACGCGTTCACACCGGCCATCGAGCCACCGTGGCAGGCACGCTCCGACTTCACGATCTTCGTGCAACTGGCTGAACGCATCGACGAGCTCGCGGAGACGCACCTCGGGGTCCGCAAGGACATCGTCGCGACAGCCTTGCAACACGACACACCCGCCCAGGTGGCGAACCCGGGCGGCAGGGCCGCGGACTGGCGCGGCACGGACATCGAGGCCGTCCCCGGCAAGAACATGCCAGCCCTGCAGGTGGTGGAGCGCGACTACACCAAGATCGCCGAGAAGTTGACCTCCGTCGGCCCTCTCGCTGATCGGTTGGGCTTCACCGTCAAGAACGTGACCTACGACGTCAAGGAGGCCGCCGCGGAGCTGGGCGAGATCAATGGCCGTGTCACGGGCGGTGTGGCTGATGGCCGCCCCACCATTGGCACCGATGCCAAGTTCGCGGAAGCGATCCTGATGTTCTCCGGCACCACGAACGGCAAACTCGCCACGCAGGGCTTTCGGGACCTGGAGGTCAAGACGGGCCGCCAGCTCGCGGATCTTTCCGAGGACGAGGAGCACCACCGCATCACCTTCGCCGACACCCAGGCCGCACCACAGCCAGTCATCACGTCGCCGGAGTGGTCGGGCTCCGAGAAGGGCGGGCGACGCTACGCCGCCTTCACCATCAACGTCGAGCGCCTCAAGCCGTGGCACACGCTGTCCGGCCGCATGCACTTCTACCTGGACCATGACTGGCTCATCGACGCCGGCGAACAGCTACCCATCTACCGCCCGCCCCTGAACATGCCCCGCAACTTCGGTGAACCGGAGCTGGGCCCCAATGGGGAGAAGTCCATCACGCTGCGGTACCTCACGGTGCACAACAAGTGGTCCATCCACTCGGAGTACCAGGACAACCTCCTGATGCTCTCGCTCGGGCGCGGTGGCCCGCAGGCATGGCTGTCCGTGGACGACGCCGCCGCCATCCAGGTGCGTGACAACGACTGGATCGAGTGCACCAACGCCAACGGCGTGTTCGTGGCCCGCGCTGTGGTTTCCCACAAGCTGCCCAATGGCATCGCCTACATCCAGCACGCACAGGAGCGCACCATCGACGTGCCCAAGTCCGAGGCCACCGGCAAACGCGGCGGCATCCACAACTCGGTGACCCGCATCATGCTGAAACCCACACATCTGATCGGCGGGTACGCCCACCTGGCGTACGCGTTCAACTATCTCGGACCGACGGGGGTGCAGCGAGACATCGTCTCCACCATCCGTCGCCGCAGCCAGGAGGTGACGTACTGATGCGAGTCATGGCACAAGTTGCGATGGTGATGAACCTGGACAAGTGCATTGGCTGCCACACCTGTTCCGTGACCTGTAAACAGGCATGGACCAACAGGGCCGGCACCGAGTACGTGTGGTTCAACAACGTGGAAACCCGCCCCGGACAGGGCTACCCGCGCCGGTACGAGGACCAGGAGAAGTGGAAGGGTGGCTGGGTCCGCACCAAGACCGGTGGTCTGCGTCTGCGCAGCGGCGGCCGTTTCCAGAAACTGCTGTCGATCTTCGCCTCCCCCGTCCAGCCGAAACTGGACGACTACTACGAGCCGTGGACCTACGACTACGAGAACCTCGTCTCCGCCCCGCTCAGCGATGACTTTCCGGTCGCGCGTCCGAAGTCGCTGATCACTGGCGAGGACACCAAGATCGAGTGGTCCGCCAACTGGGACGACTCATTGGGCGGCACCGCCGAGACACTGGCGAACGACCCCATCCTGGAGAAGCTCCGCAAGGACTCCGTCGAGAAGATCAAGCTCGAGTACGAGCAGTCCTTCATGTTCTTCCTGCCGAGGATCTGCGAGCACTGCCTGAACCCCTCGTGCATGGCGGCCTGCCCCTCCGGCGCCATCTACAAGCGTGCCGAGGACGGCATCGTTCTGGTGGACCAGGACAAGTGCCGCGGCTGGCGGCAGTGCATCACCGGCTGCCCGTACAAGAAGATGTACTTCAACCACCGCTCCGGCAAGGCCGAGAAATGTCACTTCTGCTATCCCCGCCTTGAGGTGGGGCTGCCGACGGTGTGCTCCGAGACCTGCGTGGGGCGCCTGCGCTACATCGGCATCATCCTCTATGACGCGGACGCCGTCACGAAGGCCGCGGCCGTCAAGGATGAGAAGAAGCTCTACGAGGCCCAGCTCGACATCATGCTGGACCCGCACGACCCAGAGGTGATCGCCGCCGCCAAGGAGGGCGACATCCCTGATGAGTGGATCGACGCAGCGCAGCGCTCGCCCGTCTACGCCCTCATCAAGCACTTCCGGGTGGCCCTGCCGCTGCACCCGGAGTACCGCACCATGCCGATGGTCTGGTACATCCCGCCACTGTCACCCGTCGTCGATCTCCTGCGCGAGCAGGGCCATGACGCGGAGGCCCCCGGCAACCTGTTCGGCGCCATCGATGCCCTCCGGATTCCGGTGGAGTACCTCGCGGAGCTGTTCACCGCCGGGGACTCAGACATCGTCACCCTCGTGCTGCAGAAGCTGGCGGCCATGCGTTCCTACATGCGTGGCGTCACGATGCGCAATGAACGCGACGAGTCGCTCGCCGAAGCCGTCGGCATGACAGGCAAGGCCATGGAGCAGATGTACCGGCTCCTGGCCATCGCCAAGTACGACGAGCGCTACGTCATCCCGAAAGCCCA
>CBDTVQ010000061.1:0-8613 GCA_965364045.1 uncultured Tessaracoccus sp.
GCCGGAGCTGTGGCCTGGTGATGCCGACGGCACGCAGCAGTCCGATCTCGCGGGTGCGTTCCATGATCGACAAACCCAGGGTGTTGACGATGCCGAGCACCGAGATCACTATCGCCAGGGCGAGGAGGGCGTTGATGATGGCGAAGACCTGGGCGAACTGGGCCACGAGGCTGTCCGCGTACTCGGCGTTGTCGGTCACCACCACCGTGGGGAGATCTGCGGCGGCCTCCTTGAGCCCTGCGCGGACCGTTTCGGCATCCGCATCCTCGGTCAGCGCGATTTTCACCAGCGACACGACGCTCGCGTCGGCCACCTGCGCATAGGTTTCCATGTTCAGGATGATGCTGCCGCGCTGCGTGGGATCCGAATCGCCGTCGAAAAGCCCTGTGACAAGGATCTCCACGAGGGTTCCGTCAGGGGCGGGCAGCTGGAAGGTACGTCCCATCGGGAGGTCCAGGTTGCGGGACTCCTCCGCGGACAAGAGGGCGGAGCCACCCTGGAGGTTCAGCTGGCCACCGATGATGTCGACGGCGCTGCCGTCGGTCACCGCCTCAGGAGTTGCCCCCGTGAGGAAGACGGACTCCTCCCCCACTGCCGAAGCACTGTTGGTGAAGGTCCATACCTTTGCGACGCCGCCGACGTCTGCCGCCGCGTCCGCGATGGCGCGATCAAAGGGCCTGAAATTGACCGGCGACATCAGGAAATCGCCACGCTGGGTGTCGGTGAGCCCTGCGCGCACCGAGGTGGTGGTGCTGTCGGCGAGGATCGTGACCGTGGTGACCAGGGCGAGGCCGATCATGAGCGTCGAGGCCGTGGCCGCTGTCCGACGCGGTTGACGAGTGGCGTTGCGTTCAGCCAGTTTTCCGATCTCGCCGAAAATGGCTTGGTAGATGCGGCCGAAAAGCCACACGATCGGACGTCCAATCACAGCTGCGGCGAGCACGCAGCCGATGAGGACAGCCACGCAACCGATACCGGCCCAGACCAGCGGTTGGGGCACGTCGAACTGCAACCCGCAGATGATGCCGGCAATACCGAGTGGGATGAGCGCAAAACCGATATAGACCCCAGTGCCCATTGATTCGGTTTGTGCCGCAGCCTGGGTCATCGCCTCCACCGGACGGGTGAGGGAAGCCTTCCGGGCCGGCGCCCATGCCGCGATCATCGTGATGACCAGCGCGAGCACATACGACACGACAACGGCTTGCCAGGTCAGCTCCGGAATGGTGGTGCCGATGTCCACGCCGAACGCGCTGAGGCCCAGACCGATCAGCGCAGTCAGACCGAATCCCATGGCGATGCCGATGGTGGCACCCACCGCGCCGATGACGGCCGCCTCGATCAGCACCGAGTTGCGCACCTGGTTGCGCTTGGCACCCAGCGCCCTGAACAGCGCCAGCTCACGGCTGCGCTGGGCCACCAGAATTGAGAACGTATTGAGAATCAGCAGCGACGCGACCACGAGAGCAATGGCGGCGAAAACCAGCAGGAAAGTGTTGATGAAAGAAAGACCAATTGAGAGCTGTTCCTCCAACTGGTCTGCCTGTTCCTGGCCGGAGATGACTGCCAGCCCTTCGGGGAGCAAATTCTCCACGTCGCTGGTGACGCGTTCGGCGTCGGCGTCCGGATCAGTTGCAATCCACGCATTGGTGAACAGTTCCTCCCCCTCCAGTACAAGCGCACGCATCTCGTCGAGGGTGAAGAACAAGTAGCTGGCGCCGGCAGTGGCGCCGGATCCGAACGTGGCGGTACCAACGATCGTGTAGGTGCGGATGCCTGACTTGGGCGTGGAGACTTCGATGTCCTCGCCGATGGCGTACCCCCCACGATCCATCGTGGCGGGATCGATGGCGAGTTCACCGTCGCCCTCGGGGGCTTCGCCCTCGATCACCCGGGCACCCTCTGCGCCCCCGGCGGCCGGGGTGGTGTACCAGTTGCTGCCAATGCCCGGTGCGCCTCCGAAGGCGAGGACCTTCCCCGACTTGTCGAGGGGATAGAGGCTGGTGCCCATGACCACGCCCGTGGCCTCGGACACGCCATCCACGGCGGAGATGTCAGCGATGAGCTCCGGCGTCACCGCTCCCGTCATCGCGCCACCGGGGCTCGCGAAAGGTCCACCACCCGAGGAAACGTTGACATCAGCGATCCCCGATTTCAGGATCTCGTTGAAACTGGATCCCAGCAGGTTCGTGAACATCAGCGAACCGGACACAAATGCGATGCCGAGAACAATTGAGAAAGCGCTCAACAGCAGGCGGAGTTTGCGTCCCATAAGGGACTTCCAGGTGGCGTGCAGCATTGGCTCAGTCAGCGATCGCGCGGCGAGGAATGGTCTGCTCCATCACGGTTTCGGAGTTCGTGTCCAGGTGTTCAGGCTCGGGCGCACCACCACCATCGCGGTAGATCGCCTCCGCGCTGCCGTCATCGGCAACGGGTTCAAAGGTGTCGTCACCCTCATCGTTGCCGATCTCACCCTGCGATGACGCCTCGTCGGCGATGACAGCAGCCTCGGAAGAATCGTCCTCAGGGGCGTCGGCGCCCACCGGATCGGCAGTCGTGTGACCGGTGACCATTTCTCCGGCGTCCTCGGTCTTTTGATCGTGACGGGGGTAGATGTGGGCCATCGTGCTCAGAAGTTCATCCTGGTTGGCGCCCCGCAGCTCCTTGATGATGCGACCGTCCGAGAGGAAGACCTGACGATCCGCGTAGCTGGCGGACAGTGCGTCGTGGGTCACCATGACTATCGTCTGACCGAACTCATCAACGCTGCGGCGAAGGAATGCCAGCACCTCCGCTGCCGAGGCTGAGTCCAGATTCCCGGTGGGCTCATCCCCGAAAATGATGTCCGGTCGATTCATGAGGGCCCGGGCGCAGGCGACGCGTTGTTGCTGCCCTCCGGAAAGTTCTGACGGCTTGTGACTCAGGCGATTGCCGAGCCCAAGAACCTCGACGATGCGGTCAAACCACTCCTGATCGACTTTCTTGTTCGCAATGGCGAGCGGCAGGACGATGTTCTCCCTGGCGCTGAGCGTGGGTACGAGGTTGAACGCCTGGAAAATGAAACCGACACGGTCCCGGCGCAACTCAGTGAGCGGGGTGTCCTTCAGCGTGGCAACGTCTGTGTCGCCAAGGAAAACCTTGCCTGATGTGGGGGAATCCAGTGCAGCGAGAAGATGCATCAGCGTGGACTTGCCGGAGCCGGAGGGCCCCATAATGGCGGTGAATTCGCCACTGACCACCTCGAAGTCAACGCCGTCGAGAGCCACCACTTCGGCCGATCCGCTGCCGTAGTGCTTCGACAGTCCGGTGGCACGCGCTGCAATAGTCACCATGCAACGCTACCAGCGGCCAGAGGGGCGATGGATTTTGTGTTTCTCCACACGTTTGCCCCGATTTGACTTTGAAGAACCTGAATATGGTTGTAACTCAGTAGTAGTCATAGCTTCTGTGAATCCTGTGGGCAACCCATCGATGCCCTTGTCAGATCCGTTCACCCATGTGGACGGTAGTGGGACAACCTTGAACTACACGGGGAGGATTTGTGGGGAACTCGTCGTGGTGCAAACGGCTGCAGTCTTGTGAACAGCGAGTCCACAGCCCGCTGGGTACAAGATGTGGACAGTCGAGGCGGACGAGCAACCAGGGGTGGGGAGAGTGAATGTCGCCGTGGGGTGGCTGGTTGTGCCCTGTGGAGCCATTGTGGTGACCCGAGCCTCCCCGATGGTCGCGGCGCAGCGTTGATCACCCGGTCAGGCCCTCGTCGGGAGGACCGACTCCTGGATGCTCTCAGGACTGTTTGATGCGGTTGGTGAGCTCTGTCACCTGATTGAAGAGGTCGCGATCGACGCCCATCTTCTCGTTGATCTTGCGTACCGAGTGCAGCACGGTGGTGTGGTCGCGGCCGCCGAACTTGGCGCCAATTTTTGGTAGCGACATCTCTGTCAACTCCCTGCACAGATACATCGCGATCTGACGGGCTGAGGCAATGGTGGCCACGCGGCTGGCCCCGGTCAGCTCCTCCAGAGAGATGCTGAAGTACTTCGACGTCGCGTTCATGATCGAATCTGCGTCCACGCGCACCTCGCCCCCGTCACGAACGAGGTCCTTGAGGACGTCCTCGGTGAGCTGGATGTCGATTTCCTGCCTGTTGAGGCTCGCGAGCGCTGCGACGCGCGTGAGGGCACCTTCCAGTTCACGAATGTTGGTGGTGATGCGTGAAGCAATGAACTCAAGCACCTGCGTACCGGCTGTGAGACGTTGCCAGGCGGCCTTCTTGCGAAGGATCGCGATGCGTGTCTCGAGGTCGGGCGGTTGAATGTCGGTCATCAAACCCCACTCAAAGCGGGATCGGAGCCTGGGCTCGAGCGCTTCCAGGAGTTTTGGCGGACGATCGGAGGTCATCACGATCTGCTTCTGCGCGTTGTGCAACGTGTTGAAGGTGTGGAAGAACTCCTCCTGCGTCTGGATCTTGGACTCCAGGAACTGGATGTCATCCACCAGCAGGATGTCCACGTCGCGATACGAGCGACGAAACTCTGCCGTGCGGTTGTCCGAGATGGCGTTGATGAAGTCGTTGGTCAGCTCCTCGGTGGAAACGTACTTCACACGCAAATTGTCGTAGTAGGCATTGACGTAGTGACCGATGGCGTGGAGCAGATGTGTCTTGCCCAGACCGGAGGGCCCGTAGATCATGAGGGGGTTGTAGGACTTGCCCGGCTGCTCTGCGACGGCGGCGGCCGCGGCGTGTGCGAAACGATTGGACGAACCGGCCACGAAGGATTCGAACGTGTAGCGGGGATTCAGTTTGACGGGTTCGGCGCTCGCTCGGGATCGTGGGAACAGCGGCGCTGGAACATTGTCCGTTTCGATGACTTCGGCGGCAGCCTCGGGTGTGTCCGGGACGAGCGTGGAATCAATCATGACGGCCAGATGGGTCGCGTGGCCGGCATGCTCGCTGAGTCGACGCTCGATCTCACTGCGCAGCTTGGACTCGACGCGCTCACGAGTGGTCTCATCCGGAACAGCCAACATGAGTGTGGTGCCATGCATGGCCAACGGCTTGGTTCGTCTCAGCCAGGCACGGGTGGGGATGTCAGCAGCGTTGACGACTTCTTCCCACAAGCCAACAAGCTCGGGGGTGGGTATTTCGCTCACCTGACCCCTTTCAGCTCGTATTGCTTCGGGGCCAGCCCCTTGATGGATTCTTCCACATACTTTTCCACAACAGGGTACAACTCCCCCTCGCGGGCCCCGTGACAGCGCTGTATCTGTGGATAAGCAGTGTGCAGGCCTTTGAAAGTAGTGGCAGATGGGAAGTCGCGCAACATCTATGGGGGATTCACCGGAGTGTCGCCTAGACTACGTCGATGTAATTTGCTCAGTTGTCGGGGCCGGAGCTCGCGGTTTGTCCCAGCACAGGATGAGCACGTATCGTTGACCAGTCGCTGTCCTTTGGACTGCGTCCCTTCCCCTGCTCAAATCCTGAGCAAGTTCCGACAAGATTCCTCGAGGGAGTCAATCCGATGACCAAGCGTACGTTTCAGCCGAGCAACCGTCGCCGTAGCCGTACCCACGGCTTTCGCGCCCGCATGCGCACCCGCGCCGGCCGTGGCATTCTCGCCACCCGCCGCCGCAAGGGCCGCGTCGAACTGGCTGGCTGAGCCACAAGCCGTGCTGCCCCGTGCCCGTCGACTGAGGAATTCCGCAGAGTTCTCTGTGGTTTTCTCGTCGAGGGTCCGGGCAGCAAGCCCGAGTGTCGTCGTGCACGTGGCCAGGTCAGCAGCCGAAACACCACCCGGTGCAACCCGGGTGGGTTTTGTTGTGTCCAAACAAGTGGGCAATGCGGTGCATCGCAATCGTGTGAAGCGCCGTCTTCGGCACTTGGTTCTCGCTCAGCCAACACCTTTCGCCGCGGATGTCGTGGTGCGGGCGCTGCCACAAGCATCCTCCGAGCCCCAACGTCTAGCCGACGATTTCGCCAGCGCATGGCGTCGAGCTTTTGCCAAGGCTGCGCCATGCTGAAGTATCCGATGATCGGCTTCGTGAAGCTGTGGCGTCGATTCCTTTCCCCCGGTTATGGCGAGGTGTGCAAGTTCCATCCAAGCTGCTCCACCTACGGATTGCGCGCACTCGAGGTGCATGGAGGCCTGCGTGGCTCCTGGCTCATGGTGCGACGCATCTCCCGCTGCCATCCATGGTCCATGGGTGGCGTGGATTACGTACCCGGCACAACTGAGGCCCAAGTGTGGGCCGAGCAAGACAATCCCACTTCCCCATCGGGCCACAACTGTCCCGAAAACTTTGCGTCTGAGGTTGCCCAGTGATTGACCTGATGATTCCTCTTCTCGCCATCTGGGACAGCATCTACGGTGCCCTGTCCACGATGATGCAGCCCATCTACTGGGCGGTGTCCGGGATCTTGGTGCTGTTTCACTCCCTGTGGTCGAACGTGTTCGATCCGAATTCCGGTGCCGCGTGGACATTGGCCATCATTTCCATGACGGTCCTCATCCGCACTCTGTTGATCCCGCTGTTCGTGAAGCAGATCAACTCTGCTCGAAACATGCAGCTGCTGCAGCCCAAGATCCAGGCGCTGCAGAAGAAGCACGGAACTGACAAGCAGAAGCTGGGCGAAGAGCAGATGAAGCTGTACAAGGAGGAGGGCGTGAACCCGGCCGCCTCCTGTGTGCCCCTCTTGATCCAGATGCCCATCCTGCTTTCGTTGTTCCGGGTTCTCCAGGGCGTGGCCGACAAAACTCCACGCGGACACTTCTTCAAGAGCAACCCAGATCTTTCGGCCTCCTTGCGCAATGCCGAAATCTTCGGCGCCGGACTTTCAGATCGCATCCCCAACGGATTCCCTCCACTGGGTCCCACGCAGATTCTGGGTGCCCTTCTGGTCATCGCCATGGTGACAACGCTGTTCATCACACAGCTGCAACTCATGCGAAAGAACATGCCGCCGGAGGCCCTGACCGGCCCGCTGGCACAGCAGCAGAAGATGATGCTCTACATCTTCCCCATCATGTACCTCTTCTCGGGTTTCGTGATCCCCATCGGCGTGCTCATCTACTGGTTCACGACGAACCTGTGGACCATGGTGCAGCAGGCTCTCCTGATCCGGAACAACCCAGCGCCCAACACTCCGGCCTACATCGACTGGGAGGAGCGGCTGCGCGCCAAGGGGAAGGATCCCAAGGAAGTCGTGGCCGCGAAGCTCGCCAAGCGGAGCCGCAAGAAGAAGACGAAACACACGCCGCGGACGGTGGGCGGAGCCACTGCGGTGTCCGTGGCCGACGGGGATGACGAGACGCCTTCGAAGCCCTCTGTGGCGCGCCAAGAGGTGACGCGCAGTACTGTGCGTAGCGCCAACGGGAAGACCGTGGTCTCCCGGCAGCAGCCGCGCTCCACCACCCGCTCCACACGCAAGAAGAAGTGACCAGCTAAGGAAATGACCAACTCCATGACTGAGACAAACACACCTGTCCCCGCGAAGCCGAGCTCGGCTGAAGAGACTCTGCTCTCCGATGGGGACCTCGTCGCCGATTACCTTGAAGAGCTCCTGGACATCGCTGATCTTGATGGCGATATCGAGAACTCTGTGGTCAACGGTCGCGCGCACATCGTCATCGATACGGACGACGAGCGTTTCGTTGGGAAGAACGGTGAGGTATTGGAGGCGCTGCAGGAGCTGTGCCGACTGGTGGTCATGACCGAGACGGGAAATCGCTCCCGGCTCACCCTGGATGTTGCGGGATACCGTGAACGCCGTCGGATTGAGCTGGTTGCCCTGGCAAAGGATGCAATCGCCGAGGTTTCCGAGACCGGCGAAAGCGTCCGCATGGCTCCGCTGAATGCCTACGAACGCAAGATCGTGCATGACGAGGTGGCTGCTGCAGGTCTCGTCAGCGAGTCTGAGGGTGAGCCGCCGAACCGTCGGGTGGTTGTCACCAAGTGAGCTCCGCTCTGGTTGACGGGGAACCGGATTCTGCAGGCGTCGAGCAGGAACGTGTCGAAATCGCGGCCCGCTCATCTCTGCATGACCGCTTCCCCGATGGCGCGGAGCAGCTGGATGTCTATGCGACGATCCTGCGCAGCAAGGGCATCGAGTGGGGTCTTCTTGGGCCCCACGAGGGTGACAAATTGTGGAGTCGGCACATTTCCAATTCTCTCGCCCTCGTTGATGTTCTGGGACAGGGCATTGACCTGGCGGATGTGGGCTCCGGTGCAGGATTACCAGGCATCCCACTGGCGATAGTTCGGCCTGATCTGCGCGTCACTCTGTTGGATCCTTTGCTGAGAAGGGTGACGTTCCTGACGGAAACCGTCGGGGAACTTGGTTTGGACAACGTCAGAATTGAGCGCTTGCGTGCTGAGGATTGCGACGAGCAGTTCGACGTCGTCACCTGCCGTGCCGTTGCGGGTCTCGAGAAACTTCTTTTATGGACCACTCCCCTGTTCTACCCGGACGGTGAGTTGTTGGCCCTGAAGGGCTCCAGTGCTGAACGGGAGGTTGCGGAGGCAAACACTTTGCTGTCTCGCTCGGGCCTTCGGGCAGACATCCTCGAGGTGCGCGCGGCGCCCGACGTCGATGGAACGCGCGTCATCCGGGTT
>CBDTVQ010000062.1:0-8604 GCA_965364045.1 uncultured Tessaracoccus sp.
GAGATCGAGGATGAGGTCAGCCCACGCGGGAACCCCATGGACATGCATCAGTGGCAAGTTCTCGCAGGTGGTGTGCGTCATCCCCGAGCTGAGGAGGATGTTTTTGTTGACGGACGTCCGGGGGCGGGCGCGCGCGAGATCGGTGTGCTGTGGAAGGGCCGCCTGGTGATGATGCCCATCAGCAACGGTTCCGGCCATCCGCTTTCCCGGGAGGTTCTGGCGGAGGCCCTGCACCAATTGCAAGAACTGCCCCTGTCTGACGACGACACCTTTACTCATCTGTCCTACCTCGGCAGTGACAAGGCGTCCGCGTACCTCGACGCTCTTCTGGAGTATCCGGAGAATTCAGAGATCTACGACCGGCTCGTCGATGCGGTGTTCCTCGTCAATCTCATCGATGCTCCGGCCAGTGCAAAAGAGCACCAAGAGCGTGTGACCTTCCAGCCGGGGCAGGCGTGGGCCTACAAGCCATTCACCTACCAGGTCAGCCTTGTGGACCATTTCGTCGGAGTTCACATCGAGCACAGCGTGGTGGACGGAGTCACCCTCAGATCGATGGTCGAAGTGATGCAAGCGGTCCAGCGCGGGGACGGCGACGGCGACGGGCCGCCCGTTCTTCTCGAGGCCTTCACCTGGACAATGCCTGAGAACCTTCGCGCGCAACTGGCCCGCGACATCGCGTCCTACCGGCAGGCAGCCGCGCAGTATCGAGTCCGCATCCTCCAGTTCCCGATGGCTGTGCCATCTGAAATGCCGTTCTCCGTCAGCCATGACGCCATCCAGCAGTTCATCCTCCTGTTCGCCCAGATCACGACATACGGGCGCGCGCGCAGCACCTATGAGGCGGTGGACATGCGAGAGTTCCAAGCAGGACGCACGGAGTGTTTGCGCCCGATCACACCGGATGCGCTCGCTCTCGTCCAGGCGATGATCAGCGACACTGCCACTCCCGATGACCTGTTCGCGGCACTCTCGGCCCACAAGCACCAGGTGGTTGCCTGCAAGACAGGACAGGGATTCGATCGGCATCTGACGGGCCTTCGTCTCATGGCTGAAGGACTGGATCTCCGCCCGAATTTTTTCGACGACGAGTCCTACAACCTCCTGACAACTGACTTCTTGTCCACCACGTCCGTGGGCACTGCACAGCAAATCGTGCGTTTCACTTTTGCTCCCACCAGCGAGGACGGCATCGGCGTCAACTACACCGTCACGGACGGCGTGTACGAGTTCTGCCTCATCCATCGCGCTGATCGGACCGAGCGCCTTGAAGATTTCATCGATGCTCTCGAAGCTGGCGTATCTGCTTTTGGGGAACTTCTGGGCAGGGTGCGAGACAGCTGAATCATGGATTGGCCGAGTGCAGGTGCTTTCTGCTGAGGTCAGATCGGGCTCTTGAGCCGGGTGTCGGTTTGAAGTGCACCTTCGAGAGACCACAAATGGAGCGACTCAGCGCTTGGCGCTGAGCCGCTCCACAGGGACCCCGAAGCTTTCCAACTACTCCTTCGGGGGTGTTTCTTCGTTCGGGGCCTCATCGGTCTCGGCCTCGTCGTCGATCTCGGATGGGGACTGTCCTGAGGTCCAGGGAAGCTTCCAGCGTCCCCGCAGGGCGGTGTCACCGGATGCGAGAAGATCATGGCGTTCTGGACCTCTTGGTTGGATCTGTCCGGGATCAAGCGTCCGGAGCACATCCTCGGCGTCAAGCGCAGTCGGCGGTGTTGTCGTGGCGTCCACGTACCACTCGGACAGGGACGGATCCTCGGAGTCCAGCCACGCGCCGGCTCCGTCTTCAGAGGAAACATGACTTGAACCGAAGACGAAGTTGTCGCCATGGTCGGTGATTCCGAGTCGGACGCCCTGAGCGATGGCTGCGCGAGCGTACTTCTCACGCAGCATGTACGGATCGGTTCTCAGATCCTTCGCCCAGGCGAACATGATCCCGATCACGACGAATGAGAAGGGCAGGGCAGAAACCACCATGATGGATTGGAGTCCCGCTAGGGGGTCGCTTCCTTCCTCGGATCCTGCCAGCAGCAGCGAGGCCGCCACGAGACCGAGGAGGAGACCCCATAAAACGGTCACCCATGGCGATGGGTTGGGTTTGCCCCGCTGACTCATGGACCCCATGACGATGGAGGCGGAGTCGGCGGACGTGACGAAGAAGATGATGATGGAGATCATCGCGACGAACGTGGTGATGACACCGAAGGGCAGGTTCTGCAGGAGCCCGAAAAGGACTTCCTCTCCCGACTCAAGTTCGCTCAGCTTGAGGCCATTGGATTCCATCCACATGGACGTTCCACCGAAAATACCGAACCAGAGCAGACAGACGGCGGAGGGGACGACCATGATGACCGTGACGAACTCACGCAGGGTGCGGCCTCGGGAGATCTTGGCGATGAACAGCCCGACGAAGGGGGTCCAGGACACCCACCAGGCCCAGTAGAACGTGGTCCAGGAAGCCATGAACTTGGCCGTCTCCGGGCCCTGGTTCGGGTTGCGAACAAGCATGGTGCCGAGGTCCTTGAAGAACTCGACGAGGGATGCCGGGACGAAGTTCAGTAGATAAACGGTGGGGCCGACGATGAACACGAAGACTGCGAGCAGCCCGGCCAGCACCATGTTGATGTTGGAGAGCGCACGGATGCCCCGCTTGACGCCCGAAACCGCCGAGAGGATGAACAGTCCCGTGAGGACGCCCATCGCAACGATGAGGAACCCGTTGCCCAGGGTGCCGGTGTTGAACGTCAGCTCAGCTCCCTGGCCAATTTGCTTGACGCCGATTCCCAGGGAAATCGCAGTCCCGAAGAGCGTGACGATGATGGCAAAGATGTCGATGATGGCGCCGAGCGGGCCCGATGCCTTGGAACCGAAGATGGGCTCAAAGATGGCGGAGATCAATGGCGCGCGGCCACGACGGTAGGCGCTGTACGCGATGGCTCCACCCACGAGGGCGTAGAAGGACCAGGCCATGGGCCCCCAGTGCAGCATCACCTGGGCCATGGATGCCAGCATCGCGTCCGGCGAGCCGGGTTCCGCGGTGATCCCCTGCGGGGGGTCCATAAAATAGGTGAGCGGTTCGTAGGGTCCGTAGAACAACAGACCAATGCCCATGCCGGCTGAGAACAGCATGGCAATCCACGACACCGTGGTGAACTCCGGAGCCTCGTCGTCCGCGCCGAGTCTCACGCCACCTGTGCGTCCGTACGCCAGGACCAGCATGAACAATGCGATGACCACAGCGAGTACACCGAAGAGCCACCCGAAGTTCTGGGTCACCCATGCAAGCGATGAATCGCCCACTGTGGTGATGCTGTCAGGGGCCACGATCGCCCACCCGATGACCGAGGCGACGGCGAGGCCAGCGATCGCGAACACGGTCCAGTTCGTCGAGAATTCGCGGCCGGTGCGCTCCACCCCGATCCCGGGAATCAGGGCTGGGTGAACCAGCCCGGGTTGCGTGACCTCGCGAATGACGCGCTTGACCGTCGGTCTGCGCTCCAGGGCGTCTGGAAGCTTGTTGCGGGAAGGGCTCATCAGGGTTCTATCTCCTTGGAGGACTCTTTTGGCCTCACCGTGGCGGCTGGGACTTGGGACACAGTACTGTCAACTCGGAGGCATCTCAGCTTTGGATGCTGGTCCGCACGCGTGACGTGGGCCGCAATTTTGCCCTCTGAAGTGGTTGTTTCAGTCAGAGTTCTCGCAGTGAAATCTCTACTTCCATGACTCTGAGTTCGTGCCCAGTCACAGCGCCAACGGCCATGGTTCCCTTCCCCAAGGATCAGGGACGGTCCCGGTCCCTTGGGTCCGCTCCGCCCGGGTCGTTGCCGAAGGGAGGGAGCGAGGTCCGCTGGTCCTGCTCGTTCGGGAGAGTGCCGGGATGCCTGTACGCCTGAATACCGCTCACCGCGACGCCGATGCCCCACCCCAGGATGGGAAACACCGGCCAAAAGTAGCCTGCCCCCGTCACAGCCCAGAGGATGACGAAGAACACGGCGAAGACAGCCCAGGTGGTCAGCGTTGACCGACGCCATTCGGCGCGCTCCGACAACTGTGCGGGGCTGACTTCTTCGATGACTGCCGGATTCGTGGAGGGTTTCACCGCGACGGGAAGAACGGGTAGGTCGTTCAGGACAAGGTTGAGTTCGCCCCGGGTGCGAGCGCTGAGCGCCTTTTCCGTGCGTTCGGCGAACTCGGAATGATCCAGACGGCCGGCCGCGAAATGTTCTGAGAGTTGAGAGGCTGTTTCGTCCCGTTCGGAGTCACCAACCCGCATCTCATGGTCTGACACGGTTGCCTCCTGCTGCTCGGTCGTGGAGAGTTTCTGTTCATCATCATTCCACGCGGGCTGCATCCGACGAGTCACGACCCCGTTCTCCACCCCTTTGTCGCTGTGCACGGGCGCCCGACACTCAGAATCAGCGTGGCCCCGAGACCCAGCCGCGGCGCTCGCTCAGAGCCGTGCTGCCAGCCAGCAGGAGCAACATCACCCCTACCGTTGCGGCGATGGGTGTGGGCACGCCGAATGCCTGGATGAGGATTCCGGCCGTCGTGCTGCGGCAGCCCCGAAACTATGGCTCACCTTCACCCGTACCACTCGGTGAATGAGCGACCCGGGGTGCGCCCGTGTCTGGTCTCCCGCAGAGTCAGGGTCAATGCGTCGACGCATATTGGCTCCGCCGGACGGAGACCCACGTTCGAGCCTTCAGAATTGCGTCAGAGCGGCACGGGAGACCGCCACCACGGAGTGCATCAAGGCTGGCAGGTGGGTGGAGTGAGTTTCCCATCCCTGAGCAACGACATAGTCCACGATCATGAGTTGCTGTTGATCGCGATCAAGGTCAGAGTGCACGGCGGCAGCGAGCCACTGGCGAGCCATGGCCCGGTCCGCCTGCGTCATGGACTTCTCCGTTGAATCACCGACGGCTCCCACTTGTTCAGCGGTGACGCCGCGGCTCCTCAACACCTGGACGCACCCACCCAAAGTTGCGTGGAGAGGGATGATGCTGAGGAAGGCTGTCCTGAAAATTTCTTGCCACAGGCCGTCATCGTCACGGATGTCCCCCAGCGAGTACGACGCCTTGGCCGACTCTTCCACCACAGCTGCACGGGCAACGGTTTCGGCTCGTTCGTAGAGATCTGTTGGGTTGATGAGTCGAGATTGAGCCATGGGCATGAACTTCTTTCGTGTAGCCCGCAAGTTGCCCACGAGGCTACGACTCACTGGGTGCGCTATCCGGCCTTCAAGCACACGAGGACAACGGATCATGGAAACAGACCCCGCATGGAGACCCGATGGCATTGAATAGTCGACTTCAGGCGTGGCCTGTCTCTGTCAGGAATCTCCCTGACCCTCTTTGGTGAACGGCGCGAACTCATTGATTCGAGCCCAACAAGGGGCGGCCGACCGACTGTCGTCGTCCAGAACCTGGGACTCACGCCAGCGTTTGAAGTGCACTACCGTGTGAGAAACCGGCAGCTCAAGACCGGCAACCGCTTGAAGGAACGAAATGTGCGCCGGTGCTTGATCGATGTCTGGGATCGCGTCTGGTCCGATGGGGATCCTTGGGGCTCTTCGTGGCGGGGGCAGTCCTGCTGACGTTTTTTCATCCAGCAAGATTCCCGACGCCCTACCGCATCGACCTCGATGTGTACCGCACCGGTGCCCAAGTGTTTCTTGATGGCGGAGCTCTGTACGGATTGATACCCGAGCTTGCCAATGGAAAAGAGTTGCCGTTCACCTACCCCCCCATCGCGGCGGCCCTTTTCACAGTCTTCACCCCCATCCCCCTGTGGGTGGGGTCCCTCCTGCTGACGTGCGCGTCCATTGCCTGCGTCGCCATCACTCTGCGGTTGGTGTTGCAGAATGTGAGTGCCCGACCCAAAGCGCAGCTGTGGTGGCTGGTGATTGCGGCCATGGCCATTGGACTCTGGTTCGGGCCCATCAAGGAGACGCTGTCTTTCGGTCAGGTCAACGTGATCCTGATGCTGCTGATCGTCGTTGACGCTCTGTACGGACGCGGCCGCTGGTGGGGTGGGATGCTGATCGGTTTGGCCATCGCCATCAAGCTCACTCCGGCGGTGTTCCTACTGCTGTTTGTCCTTCGACGGGACTGGCGCGGGGCCCTCACCACTGTGGTGTCCTTTCTGGCCTTCACGGGTGTGGGATACCTCCTGATGCCGAGAGACTCCGTTCAGTACTGGACGAGCACGCTGCTGGATCCCGCACGCATCGGGCGTCTTGCCTATGCGTCCAACCAGTCCATCAACGCTGTCCTGGTCCGCGTCGGGCTTGAAGGCAACATGCGTACCGTGGCCTGGTTCGTCGCGGCCCTTGTGATTGGACTGTTCATCGCCTGGGTTGCTGGACGGTTGCTGACGTTCGGCCACGACACGGCCGCGACGATCACCGTCGCGTTCGTCGCGCTGTTCTGCTCGCCAGTGTCCTGGGGACACCACTGGGTGTGGGTCCTGCCCCTTGTGCTGCTGATGCTGGTGTGGGCCACGCGCGCTGAAGTTCGTCCGCTCCCATGGCTGTTGCTCGCCGCAACCGGCACCTTTGTGTTCCTGACAACACCCCAGTGGTGGTTCAACACGAAGAGGAACGCCGAGCTTGAGTGGACGCCCATGCAGCAAATCATCGGGAGCTCCTATCTGGTGTGGGCATTGATTGCGCTGCTGTTCATGGGGCTGTCGGCCCATCGGTTGGGGCGGGCTGACAGTGATATCGCCGAGCCGCCCACGATCCTCTGGCCGGGGCTCTTCTCACGCCCACGCTCCGGTTCGGGGTGAATTGCTGCGTGAGAAGACTGACGTGGATCGAGCGCGATCCAGACGTCAACGGTTGAGAATGTTTCAGGCGCAAGGGGTCGGCCACACGTCATGCTGTGGGAAGTCCCAGTTTTCAGCGGCTTGTCTGGAGTGTTCGGACAACAACTTCTACTTCGTCCAGCAGAACTTGGAAACCCGGCTCCTCAACAGGGAAGTGTCCAGCCCCGGGGAGCTCAACAAAACGTGTGGGGACCGGTAGGCGTTGGAGGTAATCCCGGCTGACCTCGATGGGGGTCCATCGGTCCTCCCCGGGATGGAGCAGTAGAACTGGCGCCCCACGGTAGTCCTCGGCGGCGACCTTCGGTCCGGCACCGGTCACGCCGACGTACCACCCGAGTGGCATCCGTGAGCCGCCCCCTCTTCGGTCCTCCAAGGCTGCTGTTGAAAGATCAGCGTCATTGGAAATCTGGCGCATCGGAGTGACCCAACGCAGCGGCAAGGGGATGGCACGCAGTGGTCCATGCACGAGGGCGAGCAGTTTTGCTGCGCGGCCATTCCAGGGAGGTCGAAGGACCTGTGCGCGGACCGAGGGATCTGTCAGATCCAGCAAGCACGTGACCACGACATGGGCGATACGGTCGGTCTGGGACGCGGTGTCCAGCGCCAACATTCCGCCCATGCTGGCTCCCAGGACAATGAGTGGCCGCGAGTCATGCAGCTCATCCACGAGGTCGACCAACATGTTCTGCCAGTCCGGGTAGGAGAGATCGGGGCGGCTGGCTGGACGTGTGAGGCCGTAGCCGGGCAGGTCCGGCACTGTGACCAGCGCGCCGAGCTTGGAGAGGTGTGCGGCGAACGGCCACAAGGCGGCGGCATTCCCGCCAGCACCGTGGATGAGCAGGATGCGCACCGAGGCGTCGGCCTCGCCGACCGTCTCAAGATGGATGTCCCAATCGACCCAGCGGTACTTGGTGCTGGACCTCTTGCATCCGGCCGGCACTGGACGCATGAACGGCTCGTAGCGTCGGTCGGACTGTGGCATGTCGTCACCGTACAGTTCCGCCTACCGGCGGAGTGGATGGGTCGCGATCTGTTCCCGCGCGTTCCCCGCGCGTTCCCACAAGGGTGGGGTGGACGCTGTCGCTGTCCCCCAGCATGGAGAACCGGGGCCTTCGTGGTTGAGGGGACCGCGAGTGGCCGGGTTCTCCAGGCTGCAGGACCGCACCCAGCCGTTCTACCGGGACAGGCTGCAGGAGCGATGGGGCATCGACGTCGTCGTTCCCGACGAGGCGGGCCGTGCGCTCGTGGACAGGGTCAGGGCACTCACTGCGTCGTCCCCGAGGAACACGTCGCGCAGCACTGACAGCACCTCCGCAGCGGCGTCCCTCACATTGTCGGCTCCGGATGCGTAGCGTGAGTGATCATCTGAACTAGTAAGCGGGCATACTAGTTGTATGGTTCTTCTGAGTTCGCATGAGTCCTTGACTTCCCATTCACCAACAGCCGTGTATGCCTTGTGGGCGGATCCCCCCAGCTGGCCGTCCTGGGACCCGGAACTACGTGTCGTGTCTTTTGGCGGTCCGCTGGTCACCGGGGCAAAAGGAAAGCTTCAGCCACGCAACGGGCCGGCGCTTGGATTCACCATCACCGGACTGCAGCATGACCACGAATTCACCAACACCGGTTCCTTGCCCGGCGCGAAGCTTGCCTTCCAACACGTGGTGACAGAAACGCTGGAGGGTGCCATGGTTTCGGTGAAGGTCTCGCTGGACGGCCCACTGTCTCGGGTCTGGGCCCGCCTGATGGGGCCAGAAATGGCCGATTCTGCGCGTT
>CBDTVQ010000063.1:0-8566 GCA_965364045.1 uncultured Tessaracoccus sp.
GTCCGACAGGCCCGGCAGCGACCGCCCCCGCATGGTGGATCCCGGCCAGAGCCTGCCACAGTCGGGGTCGGTGACCCGCGGGTACGCCGTCGCGCAGACCAACGTGTTCGGGATCTTCTCGCCGTGGCAGGACGTGACATCCACCACCGGAGCGCCACGGGTGAGCGGCGCCCGCGTGATCTCGCTCAAGCTGGACGCCCGGTACACGGGGACCCCACTGTGCCCGTCCGAGGTCACGCTGGAAGCGGCGATCGAGTGGGTCGAGCGTTCCCCGGCCGCCCTGGAGGTGGTGGCCCTGTTCTACCCGATGCCAGGAGGAGACACACCCCCGCCGGCCGTGGAAGCCTTCGCGCCGGCACCGCCGGGGACCGTGAAGACGACCACCACCCTGGGGTTCGCGGGTGACGTGCCCTCGGCCATGGGAGTGCTGGTGGAACCGCTGACACCGGACGGCGGGACGGCCACATCCTTCGGCACCGCAACCCAGGGCGACGAGGGCCGACGCTACAAGCTGACATTCCCCGGACCGCCCCTGGACTACACCGCGGTCACACGATGGGGGGTGCGGGTGTGGCTCCGCCTGAGGGCCGCCGCCGTGCCCATCCCCAGCGAGTTCACCCCACGGGCAGTGGCGCCCGCGACGGCAGTGGCAGCCAGCCCTGTACCCGTGGTCCCGCTGCCTCCGCCTGCGCTGCCGGGAGTCCCCATGGGCAGCACACTGGATGGGGCCGGTAGCTCACACGTCAAGGTGTCATGGCTGCCCATCAGCACGCCGGGGCTCCACCGAATCGTGGTCTGGGAGGCCACCGAAACCTCCCTGTTGTGGACGTTGGCCGCCCTGAAGCCGGACCGCGATGCCGTGCCGGGGCAGCGGTTGGTCACGTTGCGCAACACCTACGACACCGTCGCCGACCCCGACCCGGCGGCCGGGCCCGGCGGTGCGGCTAACCGGATCGACGCCCGACGGCACGGCTGTTTCCGGCGCGTCATGGACGTGCCCCCGGGCACCACCAGCGCTGACGTCACCCTCCCCAAGGGATCGCGGGACATCCACCTGTTCGTGGTCACCGCCGTCACCACCACCGCCGTCGAATCGCCCTGGCCACGCGGCGGCCCCGGTATGCAGCCGAGCGACCATCTGCAACCGGTGACGGCACCCGAACTGGTACAACCCTCACAACCCGAGGTGCGGGCATTGGTGCAGGCCGACGGGTCCATGCGGCTGACGTGTCGTGCAGCCTCCAACATCGAGGTGAAGGAGTTCGAGGTGTTCGCGACGCGCTCCGCGGCGGCCGCCAGGGACCACCTCACGATGGGACCCCCCTGGAGAACAGTGGCCGCCGTCGCGACGACAGCCACCGATCCCGTCACCCTGGCCCCCGTCTGGGAGGCCACCGCGGCTGGTGCGTTGCCGGAACACTGGGACGCGTGGTTCGTCCGGGCGGTCGCCGTCCCTGTCCCCACGGTGCCGTCGCTGGCCCGTCGCGGACTGGCTTCACCCGCCTCCGACGTGGTGCGGGTGCAGGTGAGGCCCACCATCGGGCCGTGGCTGGAGGATCTGAGCCACGAAGTCCACCCCGGCGATCCCCGTGTGGTGTTGATCAGATCGGCCACCACATCACCGGGTCACCTGGTGGAGGCCGGTCCGCACAAGCTGCGGATCGTCGTCGACTCATCGGAGGAGGTCCATGACCTGCACCAGGTGCCTGAGGGTGATCCCGGTGTGGTTCCGGGGGGAGGATTTCCAGCGCTCAGGCGGGGACCACGAGCCGCCGGCTCCACACCGCTGTACGTGTGGCTGCAGCGGACCCTTGCCGAGAACCCCGTCGACGTTGCCATGTCGCTCACCGATCCGCTCGGGCGTCAGGCAGGGAAAAGCCTGAGGGTTCCGGGATGGGTCGCGCCGGTGACGGAACCCACAGTCGACATCGTTGACGTGTTCACCATTGCGGGTCGCGGCACCGTCGTGTTGGTGCGGACAAGCGCAGAAGTGGGGGAGCGGCCGCCGTGGAGCGTCGCGCTCCGGGCCAGCAGTTCCCGATTCAAAGTGCTCCCGTTTCCGGAGCCACCGCGGCTTTCGGGGCGCAGGGGCAACCTCACGGATGTTCGGCTCGGGCGCTCGTTCTCCGATACCTGGCTGCTCGATTCCATTCGTGCCCGAGGCCTCTCGGGGCGAGGGGCCGGTGGTATCGAGGTCATTCGGACAGGCGACGGCGATGAGGGGACGGAACTTCGGTTCTTCATCCCATCGGCGGCCATTGAATCCCTGCGTGTGCAGGTGTTTTCCCGACGGGAGCGCGGCGAGGACACCTGGAAACGGGGACGCTGAACCGGGTCAGACGGTGTCTCGAGCCACGACGGCTCAGGTCGGCTGCCCCTTGATGATCGGATGTTCAAGGGGCCGGCTGTTGGGCGGTTGACCGCTCAGGCAGCTGCCGGTTCAGCTCGTGATCTCGTAGCTGAGTAGCTTGGCCCGGTCGGCCTTCGAGGTGGAGCCCTGCAGCGCCAGCAGTTCCGCGTAGATGCCCCCGGAGTCGGCCAGCTCAAGTGGCGTACCGATCTCGTCGATGAGCCCGTCTTTGAGTGTGACGATGCGGTCCACGGATGAAATGGTGGAGAGCCGGTGCGCGATGATCAGCGTCGTCCGGCCGTGCATCAGTTCCTCCAAGCCTGCCTGGACCAACCGCTCGGACTTGGTGTCCAAGGCTGAAGTAGCCTCGTCCAGCACCAGAATGGGGGCGTCCTTCAGCAGGGCGCGCGCCACAGAGATCCGCTGTTTCTGGCCGCCGGAGAGTTTGATGCCCCGCTCGCCGATCTCAGTGTCGAACCCTGCGGGCAACTTCTGGATGAACGGCAGGGCGTTGGCTCGACGCACCGCTGTGGTCAGCTCCTCGTCGGTGGCGTGCGGGCGGCCGTAGGCCAGATTCTCCCGGATGGTTCCGGAGAACAGGGATGCGTCCTGGAAGACGACGCCGATCTCGTGGCGCAGCGCCTGCGTGGGAACCTCGGTGACGGACTGGCCGTGCACGTCGATGGTGCCGCAGGTGGGGGCGTAGAGCTTCATCAGGAGGTTCACGAGCGTGGTTTTGCCACCGCCGGATTCACCGACGAAGGCCACCCTCTCACCGCGATGGATGGAAAGATCAATGTCCTTCAGTACGAGGGTGGCCTCGTCGTAGCCGAAGCTGACGTCGTCGAACTGGATGACCGGGTCGTGATCCACCCATTGCACCTCGGCCACGGCGTCCGTCTCCAGCGGATTATTGGGTTCATCCAGCTCGCCCATCACCGTGAAGTACTCCTGGCTACCAGTGATGGCTCGCTGCCAGCTGTCCACGAGGTAGCTCATGGATTCGACGGGCTGCTTGGCCATGTTGACGAGCTGGATCAGCAGCACCATGGTGCCGAGGCTGAAATCCCCCTGCGCCGTGGAGACGAAGATGACGGCGTAGAGGCCGAAGAAGACAACGTCGAGCGCCCCGCGCCTCGCAACATCCATCCGGTGCCAGAACCTGGACTGGGAGCGCGTCAACGTGACGGTCTCCTCGTACTTTTCTGTGAAGGCGTCCAGTTCGGAGCGTTCGGTGACGAAGGACTTCACCACGCGCATCTGGCCGATGACCTCGGCGAAGCGGCCGCCGGCCACGTCGTAGAGGTTGTTCTTCTTGCGCTCCCAGACCTGCCACCTCCGCGACGTCAGCGCCGTGAGCCCGACGAAGGTGGGGTAGATGATGATGAGCATCAGCGCCAGCCATGGAGACTTGAACCCGGAGATGACCAGGACCGCGACCACGGTGATGAGCGTGGTGAAGAACCCGTTGGCAAACATCTTGAGGAAGTCCGTGATGGACGTCAGCGAACGGTTCAACCGCGAGATCAGCGTGCCGGTCAGCTCGGAATCGTAGTAGCGCTGGGGGAGCCGCAGCAGTTTGTGGAAATACCGTTGCGACAGGATCACCCTCAGGCGGGTGCTCATCAGATCGCCCATGTAGCCGCCGATGTTGGAGACCACCGAGTTCGTCAACATGATGCCGAGCAGTGCGAGCGCCAGCCAGATCAGGTTGGAGACCTGTCCCTCGTTGTTCTTGGTGATGGACTCCACCTGGTTGACGGCCTCGGCGATCACGAAGGGGGCCATGAGCGCTGTGACGGAGGTGACGATGGCGGCCACGACGATGCCGATGTAGAGGGGCCACAGCTCGCGGGCTGTGGTCAGGATGCGGGTGATGCTCTTCATGTACTGCTTTCAAGGGCGGTGGTGGGAGGGAACCTGTGGCACGACCTCCCATTGTCTACCTGATGCGCGGCCAAAGCCTTATCAGCGCTCGGCGGGCATGCGCACGGTGCTGTTCGGTGTATTGCTCCCTACGGTGAACTCGACGCCCACGCGAGCCATCTCCACCTCAGCCAGACGGGCGATCATCACGGGGTCCCCGGCGCGCCATGCGCTCACGGGATCAGCACCGATGGCACGGACCCGGGGCAGCGGGGAGATGGACATCCCGCGAAGTGCGAACAGGTCCAGGTTGGGGCTCATCTCCAGGAGCTTCCGGGCGGCGGAGGTCTCTCGCACCCGGCGGATGCGCCATGTGTCCAGTATGTGCGCGCCCAGAGGCTCGCGCCAGAGCGCACCTCATCGATTTCCGGGGGTGGCACTGGCGCCGCTCGACTCGACGCATGGCATCCAATGATTACCGAGCCGATGTACGGCTGGATGCACAGTGGTTGCGACATGTCCGGTCGAGATCGGGCTCGGTCCGCAGCGAGTGCGGCGTGTCCGGTCGTTCACCCAGCGCCGGGGATCAGGCGGTGTGCTCCCGGCGCAGGACCACGACGTCGGTGCCGCCGATGGTGCTGTCCGTCGGACCGTGGATGATTCCGGAAAGCTGCCCCACCTCGACCGTGGCTTCGGGGTCGCGTGGAATCAGGAACACGTAGTCTGCGTCCTTGCCGCGACGGATCGTCGTGATGACCCATCCCGGCGACGGCAACTCGACGTCCACCGTCACACCGGCCGCGGACACGATGTCGTTCGCCAGGACAGCGAGATGCTCGCGATCCAGATGGGTGGAGACGTAGACCGCACTGCCCTCGCCCCGCGCGGCGCGGGTAATGGCGGGCATTCCAGCCGTGGGGCCCGAGGCGTAGCTGCGCAGCGTCTCGGTGCCTTCCGCCAACTCGACGGCCTCGAACCAGAGCGTGCCGGAGGCATCATCGTCGAGGATGACCTCCTGCTCCGGATTCAGCGGATGGAATTCCTCCACGCGTACGCCCAGCAGGTCACGCAATGCGCCGGGGTATCCGCCCGGAATGACGTGGGCCTGCTCGTCGACGATTCCGGAGAAGAAGGACGTCACGAAGTGGGTGCCCGCCTCGACTGCGTCGGTGATCCGGGATGCCAGGGCGGCCGGGACCACGTGCAGAAGTGGAGCGACGACCACCTTGTAGGCAGCCAGGTCATCGTTCGGACCGACGACGTCCACGCGCACTCCGGTATCGAGCAGCGCGGTGTACCAGTCAAGTGCCTGGGCGTGGTGATCGATGATCGAGGACGGGAGGAACGGCTGACTGGATGCCCACCAGGACTCGTGATCCAGTATCACGGCCACCTGGGCCGGCAGCAGTTCAGAGCCGACGACGGGTGCCAGGTTGTGCAACGCCTCACCCAGGGCAGAGACGTCCCTGAACAATCTGGAATCGGAGCCGCCGTGCGGGAGCATCGCCGCGTGGAACCGCTCGGAGCCCGCTATGGACTGACGCCATTGGAAGAAGCAGACGGCGTCGGCACCATGGGCGACGTGGGTGAGGGCATCACGGGCCATCTCGCCCTTGCGCTTGGGCGGGTTGACGTCGCGCCAGTTCACGGCGGAGGTGCAGTGCTCCATGAGCCACCACGGCTTCTGTTCTGCCAGGGAGCCGCACCGGGCGGCCGAGAACGACAACTCCTCGATGGCGTCGCGGGTGGGCAACAGGTAGTGGTCGTTCGAGATGAAATCGACGTCACCGGTCCAGGTGGCGTAGTCCATCTCGGGCGTGTGTCCCATGACCATGAAGTTCGTGGTTCGGGGGATTTCAGGGGAGATGCGCTGCAGTACTTCGTTCTCGTCGCGCAGGTAGTCGCGCAGGGCGTCGGAGGAGAAACGGTTGAAGTCGAGCAACTGGGTGGGGTTGTTCTCGGTGGCGGCAATCCGCGGGGGGATGATCTGACTGAAGTCCGAGTAGCTCTGGGACCAGAAGGCTGTCCCCCAGGCCTCGTTGAGGACGTCGAGATCTTCGTACTTGTCCCGGAGCCACACGCGGAAGGCCTCGGCGGCGTCGTCGGAGTAGTCGTAGACGTTGTGGCAGCCCAACTCGTTGTTGATGTGCCAGGCGATCAGCGCCGGGTGGTTGGTGTAGCGCTCGGCGACCTTCTCGACGAGCTGCAGTGCGTGTTCGCGGAACACCGGCGACGTGGGGCGCCAGTGCTGGCGCCCGCCCTGGGACAGGACCACGCCGTCGCGGGTGACAGGCAGGATCTCGGGGTGTGCGGTGGTGAGCCACGGTGGGGGCGACGCAGTGGCCGTGGCGAGGTCAACGCGGATGCCGCCAGCGTGCAGGCGGTCCATGATGTCATCGAGCCACTCGAAGTCCCAGGTGTCTGCCGTGGGTTGGATGCGCGCCCAGGAGAAGATGGCCAGCGACACGACGTTGACGCCAGCCTGCTGCATCAGTGAAATGTCCTCGTCCCAGACCTCTCGCGGCCACTGCTCCGGGTTGTAATCGGCGCCGTAGTAGAACTGCGGCGAGCCGTCAGCGGCTGTGACGCGGGTGGGGAAATGATGGGTGTGGGACATGAGGTCCTTACTGTGCCGGTGAAAAGCGTGTGGACGTAATGGCTGTCCTCATCGTGCCCGAGCCTCCGACTTTGGGCAATCAAGGAGTCGTATCCGGGCGCTATGGGTGACCCTCCGCGAGGATGTCACCGAACAGGAAGAGCGAGGCATGCCTTCGGAGGAGGCTCAGAAGGACATCACTTCGGCGGGAGCCCGTCCCGCCTGGAGGAGACGGGCCATGCGTTCGACCGTAGCGGTGGCATGGGTGAAAAAGGCGAAGTAGCCACTACACAGGTGGTTCTGTCCCTGCTCCCCGTCGACGGAGATGTCGAAGCGATCCTTGGGGCAACCACCGTTGCAGGCCCACAGGGCTGGGCACCGCCTGCACTGGGCCGTGAGTCCTGTGATTTTGGAACGGCCGAACTCGCGCTGCTGATCGCTCCTGAGTACATCTCCCAGCCGGTTCTGGTGAATGTTGCCCAATTGATATCCCGGCTCAACATGGTGATCGCAGGAGTAGATGTCGCCGTTGTGCTCCACTGCAAGCGCTGTGCCGCACTCGGGGGCATGAACGCACAATGAGTACTGTCCGAAGCGAGCCGCCAGCATGGTGTCAAAGTGCTGTACGTAGACCTGCCCCACGTCGTGGGCGCGCCACTCATCGAAGACCTCGCAGAGAAAGCGGCCCCACTGGTCCGCTGTCACGGAGCGTGACGTCACGGCGTCGCCCTCCTGTCGATACAGCAAACGGGCTCCGTCCGGGCCGATCCAGCCCTTCTCCGCCGTCTCAAGATCAGCCGCTGGGACACGCTCGACGATGGGGATGAATTGCAGGAAGGTGGCACCCATCTCGTCGCGGAACCAGCGATAGACCGCGCCACCCTGATCGGCATTGGCGGCGTTCACCGTGCACAGGATGTTGGTTTCGACGCGATGCTTTCGCAGGAAATCCCAGCCACGCATCACCTGCCGGTGGGTGCCGCGCCCGGCCTTGTTGACGCGGTATGCGTCGTGCAATTTCTCGGGACCATCCACCGAGAGCCCCACGAGAAAATTCTCCCGGGCGAGGAACTCACACCAGTTGTCGTCCAGGAGCGTGCCGTTGGTCTGCATCGAGTTCTGGACGTTCTGTTCGGGCCGCTTCAACTCGTTGCCGAGACGGACGGCCTCCTTGTAGAAGCCCAGCCCGCGCATGGTGGGCTCCCCACCCTGCCAGACCAGCATGACGTCCCCGTCCGGCTGGGAATCGAGCTGATTGGCGATGTAGGCCCGCAGCGTCGCCTCGCTCATCCGTTGCCCGTCCGCGTCGTACAGCAACTCCTTGGACAGGAAAAAGCAGTAGGTGCAGTCCAGGTTGCAGGCCGCTCCAGTGGGTTTGGTTACCACGGAGAAGGGCAGGTCTCGGCGCATGACATCTCCTCTGCACTGGTCCGGCGCTCGGTTGTACTGTCACTGTAACCACGGTGTGCAGCCGTCCTCAGGTCGGGGGGAGCCAGCATCCTGATGCCGGTTCCAGCGGCCATGAACCTGAAAAGAGGGCGAGACATGGAGACCATCGACGTGATTCTGGATGTGGACACGGGGATTGACGACGCCATGGCGTTGTTGTTCGCCGTCGCCCGGGAAGAGTTCAACATCCTCGCGGTGAGCTGCGTGGCGGGCAATGCCTCCCTGGAGCGCGTGGGGCGCAACACCCGGGAGATCCTTGACCTGGCCGGGGCACGTGACATCCCCGTGGTCCTGGGTGCTGACCG
>CBDTVQ010000064.1:0-8493 GCA_965364045.1 uncultured Tessaracoccus sp.
CTTCAGGCGCACCTCGGCGGTGAGCTCGTCGTCGGGCTCACACACGATCTGCGCAGTGCCCGGCCGCCGCCACGCCACCCAACGCGGCAACGTCATGCCTGCGCCACCGATGTGGACGACGCGCAGCCTTCTGTCTGTGAGCGCCTCGAGGAGCGTGTGTTCGAGAATCATGGCCACGTGCTGGACGTATTCGAAGATCAACAGGTCCGGGCGCTCAGGATCCACCCAGGACTGTGACGTGTGCCCGAACCGCACCTGGAAGGCACCCGGGACGGAGTCGTCGGGGAAGAGTCGATCAGGCATGGGTCAAGAGTGTACGGATCCGTCCTGGATGTACTGATCGGACAGGGTTGGTACACCTAGACTGGCGCGTTGTCCCACAGCCGAGCCGCGGAGGAAGATGACTGAGCCAAGCATCAACCGACGTGTTCTCGCGCTCGCACTGCCGGCGTTCGCGGCGCTGGTGGCACAACCGCTGTTCCTCCTTGCAGACACCGCCATCGTCGCGCGGTTGGGCACGGAACCGCTCGCCGGGTTGGGAGCCGGGGCGACGGTGACCTCGACGCTCGTGGGCCTGATGGTTTTCCTCGCCTATGGCTCAACGGCCGTGGTGGCGCGACAACTCGGGGCGGGCAACAGGACCAGAGCTCTCGGATTGGGAACCCAGGCCATGTGGCTCGCCGTCGTCCTGGGTGTGGTGCTGGGCTGTCTCACGTGGCTCGCCAGCCCCTGGCTCCTGACGTGGCTCGGTGTCAGCGGCGAGGTCCATGCACAGGCGCTCGCCTACGCCCGCTGGTCGCTGCCGGGTCTGCCGGGCATGCTGTTGGTGCTCGCGGCGACGGGAACGCTCAGGGGGCTGGCAGACGGCCGCACACCCATGGTGCTGGCCATCGGCGCAGCGTCGCTGAACGTCGTGTTGGACCTCCTTCTGGTCTTCGGCTTCAACATGGGCATCGCCGGTTCAGGCGCTGCGACGGCCATCGCGGAGACCGCCATGGGGGTGGCGGCTGCCTGGGTGGTCCGACGGGGTGGCCGCCGTGCTGGAGCCGCGATGGCTCCCACGGTGGCCGGAATGCGTTCCAGTCTCATCGTGGGCGGTCCCCTCTTCCTGCGCACCGTGACGCTTCGGGGCGCGCTGGTGCTGACCACGTGGGTGGCCGCCGGCAAGGGCGCCGCTGCTCTGGCTGCCCACCAGGTCACATGGAACATCTGGGGCTTCCTCAACTTCGCCCTGGACGCCGTCGGTATTGCCGGGCAGACACTCATCGGCATGGCTCTCGGCGCCGGGGCGCTCCACGAGGTGCGAGCGCTCGTGCGTCGGATGTTGTGGTGGTCGCTGGGCGCGGGCGTCGTTCTGGGTGGCGGGGTTGTCCTGCTGCGCGGCCCACTGGCTTCCCTCTTCTCCTCGGACGCCGAAGTGCGGGCGGGGGTCACGTCTACCCTGCTGGTGATCGGCTGCACCCTGACGATCGCTGCCTACGTCTGCCTGGCCGACGGTGTTCTCATCGGAGCCGGCGACGGCCCCTACCTCGCCCGCGTCGGGGTGGTCAATCTCATTGTCTACGTGCCCCTTGCACTGGCCGTGGCTCGATGGACGCCGGACGGCGCATCCGGACTCGTGTGGCTGTGGGCGGCCTTCAGCATCGGCTTCATGGGGATCCGCGCCGTCACTCTCGCGTGGCGCCAAAGGGGCGACGCGTGGCTCAGGCCGGGCACGTGAACCCTGGCACCCCAACGGGAACACGTAACCCTTTCAGGGTGAGTGCGCCTTTCCTACGACATGAACAGAGAGGGGTGCGTTGCGCGCACTGGTACGCTCGGCAACCGCGGACGTGGGGCGAGGGGTCAGGGGTCCGCCGGAAGGACAAAACAAGTATGACTGGAAACGCCGTCTACCGCTTGGCGAACACTTCCATCGTTTCCGTGACGCGAGTGGAAGCTCCCGAGGTCGTCAGCTCCGATGCTCTCGACGACCGTCTGGACGCCATGTACGCCCGAATCGGCATGTCTCGCGGTGGGCTGGCCGGGCTCGCCGGCGTTGAGGAGCGTCGCTGGTGGCCCGAGGGCACCAGCTACATCTCGGGCGCAGTTGAGGCCGGCAACCGTGCCATGGAGGCGGCGGGCGTCGAACCCGGACAGATTGGTCTGCTGATCAACGCGTCGGTCTCCCGCCCTCACCTGGAGCCGTCAGTGGCCGCCCAGGTGCACGACGAGCTGGATCTCCCCACCAGTTGCCTCAATTTTGACATCACCAATGCCTGCCTTGGCTTCGTCAACGCCATGCAGGTGGCGGGTTCCATGATCGACGCCGGGCAGATGGACTATGCGCTCATCGTCGCCTCCGAGGGCACCCGCGAACCGCAGGAACGCACCATGGACCGGCTCATCAACGGTGAGACCACCAAGGATGAACTGAAGGAAGCCTTCGCCACGCTGACGGTGGGATCCGGCGCCGCCGCCATGGTGCTGGGCCGCAGCGATCAGCATCCGGACGGGCATCGCGTCGTGGGCGGACTGAGCCGGGCTGGCACCTCCCACCACGGCCTGTGCATCGGCACCATGGAGGAGATGCACACGGACAGTCGTGCCCTCTACGTCAACGGCATGGCCCTGGTGAAGGACGCCTGGGAGGATGCCAAGGCTGAGTTCGGCTGGGAGGACATGGACGCCTACATCCCGCACCAGACCTCGACGTCGCACCTGCGTGGCCTGGCCAAAGCACTGGACCTCGACAACGACAAGTTGGCCGTCTCCCTCGTGCACCACGGGAACACTGCCGCCGCGGCCGTCCCCTTCACCCTGGCGCAGGAAGTGCCGAACCTGAACAAGGGAGACCGCGTTCTCCTGATGGGCATCGGTTCAGGACTGAACGCCTCGTTCACGGAAGTCGCGTGGTGAGCCCAGTCCCTGAACTCCCGGGCCTGGACCCGTCGTGGTCGCGACACGTCACCGCTCCTGATGCCGACGGCGTGCCCCGCGTCTGGCACGTCCTGGACACCGCTGCTGACAGCGACGGCACTCCCGGGCGCGGCACTGAGCTGCACGAAACTCAGCTGCAAGGAACGATGCTGTGTGTTCACGGCAACCCCACCTGGTCCTATCTGTGGCGTCGCTTCCTGACTGCGGCCCGTCCGGGCTGGCGGGTGATCGCCGTCGACCAGCTGGGCATGGGCTACTCCGAGGAACCGTCCGGCAGCCTGGACTCTCCCCGCACCCTCGCCCAGCGGGTGGAGGACCTCAGCAGACTCACTGACCACCTTGACCTCACCGGCCCGGTGGTTGCTGTTGGGCATGACTGGGGCGGCATCATCGCCAGTGGATGGGCCCTTCGGCATCAGGAGCAGCTCGTTGGGCTCGTCCTGGCCAACACAGCGGTGAACCATGACTTCAACAACGGGATTCCCATGCCGCTGCGCCCCGCGCGCGCACTCGCTGCCCTGACCTGCGTGAACACACCAATGTTCGTGCGCGCCGCCACTGCGCTGTCCGGCTCCCGCATCCCCCGCGAGATCAGGGAAGCCTTCGCCGCGCCCTACCGTCATGCTGAGGATCGACGCTTCGTCGGCCAGTTCGTCGCCGACATCCCCGCCGAGCCGAATCATCCTTCGCGCGCGGCTCTTGACGAGATCGCTGCGGGACTGAAGGGTCTCACAGTCCCCACCCTGCTGATGCGCGGCCCGGCCGACCCGGTGTTCAGCGAAGAACACTTCCGGGACCTGCAGGCTCGGCTGCCCCACGCCGATCTCCAGCGCTACGAGGGCGCGAGCCATCTGGTCACAGAGGATGCGCCGCGCTCCGCCGAAGACACCTGGAACTGGGTGGCGGACCGCATCGAGACGCCCACACCTGCACCTTCACCCCCCATGGATCCCACCCCGGATGGGACCAGGGAGCTGGCCTGGTCCGAACTTCTGCGCCGGGCCGCCGAGACCCCCGATGACCTCGCCGTCGTCGAGGTGGCGGACGGCAGGCGCATGACCTTCGCCGAACTGGAGGCTGACATTGCCCTGGTGGCAGCCGGGCTGGCGGCCAGCGGTGTAAGGCTCGGTCAGCGCGTTGCGCTGCTCGTGCCACCCGGCATAGACCTGACGGTTGCCCTCTACGCCTGTTGGCGCATCGGTGCAGTCGTCGTGGTGGCCGACGCGGGTCTCGGCCCTCGCGGCATGCGCAGGGCCCTGCGCGGCGCCGGCATTGATCACGTCATCGGCATCGGCAAGGGTCTGGCCGCCGTCGCGCTGCTCGGCGTTCCCGGACGTCGCATCCTGGTGGAGGGCCCCACATCTTTGCTCGGCTCCGTTGTTCGTCGCCCCGGCAGACCCGGCCTCGTGCACATCGCTGACACACTCGACGGCGTACGTCGGCTCGGTTCCACAGCCTCGATTCCACCTTTGCCTCCCGTTGACGCCGAGGCGGCTGTGCTCTTCACATCAGGCGCGACGGGGCCCGCCAAGGGTGTCGTCTACCGTTCTGACCAGATCAGGGCCCAGGCCGGACATATCAAGGCCATCTACGGCCTGACCGATCAGGACGCCTTCGTGGCCGCCTTCGCACCGTTCGCCCTCTACGGGCCGGCGATGGGTGTTGCTTCCGCCGTGCCGGACATGGACGTCACCTCCCCGTCCACGCTGACCGCCGCCGGGTTGGCGGGCGCGGTATCTGCTGCATGCGCCACGACGGTGTTCGCCTCCCCGGCATCCCTGCGCAACGTCGTGGCCACAGCGCCATCGCTTTCCCCCGGACAGAAGGACACCCTGGCCCGTGTGCGCGTGGCCATGTCTGCCGGAGCCCCCATCCCCGTGCCGCTCATGCACCGGGTGCAGTCCGTGCTCACCAACGCCGAACTGCACACCCCCTACGGAATGACCGAGTGCCTGGCGGTCTCCGACATCACCCTTGCAGGACTCGAGGAGGCCGGACCGGGCAACGGCGTGTGCGTTGGTCGGCCGCTGGCCGAAGTCGAGGTGAGCATCGCGCCCCTGCCACAGGACCCGTCGCATCCCGACGGCGATCCCACCACGGACCCGGATGTCACCGGTGAGATCATCGTCTCTGCCGCCCACGTCAAGGATCATTACGACCAGCTCTGGGCCACGCAGCGCGCCAGTGCTCGTGACGGCGATTCCCACCGCACCGGAGACGTCGGCCACCTCGATACCGAAGGCCGTTTGTGGGTGGAGGGCCGCCGGCAGCACGTGGTGCACACGGCATCCGGCCCGCTCACGCCCGTCGCGCTCGAACTTGCACTCCAGCGCATTCCCGGCATCCGCGATGCTGCCATCGTCGGCGTCGGTCCCGTTGGCACGCAGGCGGTGGTTGCCATCATGATCGTCGACGATGCCACGGGAACGGTCTCCGTCACGCGGCGTCGCGGGCACGTCATCGCAGGCACCGCCCTGACGCGTGCGGTGCGCGAGGCTGCTGCTGCGATCGGTGATGATCCCATTGCGGCCGTGCTCACCACATCGGCCTTCCCCGTGGATGTTCGCCATCAGTCAAAGGTGGATCGGGCACGCCTTGCCGAGTGGGCATCGGGCGTGCTCGCTGGCGGGCCGGTGGGCACGCCGTGAGGGTTCTCGTGACCGGCGCCAGCGGACTGCTGGGCGGTGGCGTGGCCACGGCCCTGGCTGCTCGCGGCGACGACGTCACGGTCCTGCAGCGTCGGGCGTCGGGCCTGGGGCTGCGCGAAGTTCTGGGCGACATCACCGATCCGGCGGCTGTCGCCCGCGCCGTCGAAGGCTGCGACGCGGTGATCCACCTCGCGGCCAAGGTCAACGTGACCGGTGAGTGGTCCGACTATCACCGGATCAACGTGACTGGCACGCGGACCCTGCTCGCCGCCTGCCGCAACGCGGGTGTGGCCCGCATGGTCTTCGTGTCCAGCCCATCCGTGGCCCACGCCGGCAGCTCACTGGTTGGGGCCGGTTCCGGTGCAGCCGATCCCGCGCATGCCCGAGGCCACTACGCGCGCAGCAAAGCCATGGCTGAACTGCTGGCTCTCGAATCCGAGGCCCGGGACGAGCAAGCCGTCGTCGTCATCCGGCCCCATCTCGTGTGGGGGCCGGGCGACACCCAGTTGGTGGAGCGCATCGGCCGACGTGCCCGCTCCGGCCGGCTGCCCATCATCGGATCGGGTGCTCCGCTCGTGGACTCCATCTACATCGACAACGCCGTGGACGCCATGGTCGCTGCCCTGGATCGCTGCGACGCGGTGCGCGGACAGGCGTTCGTGGTCACCAATGGTGAGCCCCGGCCCATCGGCGAGATCCTGGGTGAGTGGGCTCGCGCCACCGGCGCCCCGGCTCCGTCCCGGCACGTCCCCGCTGGTCTGGCGCGATTCGCCGGCGGCGCCGTCGACGCGGTGACGGCCATCAGGCAGCGGCTCGGACAGGACATGTCCACCGATCCCCCATTGACCCGCTTCCTCGCCGAGCAACTCTCCACGGCCCACTGGTTCGACCAACGCCGGACACGGGAGGCCTTGGGCTGGAGCCCACGCATCAGCCTCGATGAGGGGTTCTCCCGACTTGCCGACTGGTACGCCAAACACCCACTGCGCTGACCTCGAGACGGCTGCGAGAAGCATTGTTGACGCCGATGAGGTCCGGCATCTGCAATGGGGTAGGAGCCATGAGCGCAACGGCGAACTGGCGCGAGATCCGCTGCCGTTGTCCGGTCCGTCGTGGTGACCGGGGCGAGCCGCCGAGCCGGGATTGGCTACGCCACGGCCTGTCGACTGGCCGCTTACTGCGCGAGCGTGTTCTGCCACCACTTCTCACCCCACGACCGGGAACAGCCATGGGCGGAGACACCGCAGCAGGCATCGAGGTGAGTCCAGACGGTGAACTCAGCCACAATGGTTCTTGGCCGGCACAGAGACAGTGTTCGGGGTGTCGGCGGACCGGGACACCTCTCGCCGTCAGTTGCAACAACACGGACGCCCCCCGCGTTCTCCATTGCTCGGGGCTTGCGCCCGATCTGGGCCGGATGAACTCGTCGCTGGGTTCGCAGCAGGGAATACCGTGCAGTGTTTCAGCGTTGAGTGGGGTAGACTCAACTTAGACACCTGACCGTCCGGAGGACCACTGTGAACACGGAGAAACTGACAACCAAGAGTCGCGACGCCGTCACATCGGCAGTCCGGCAAGCACTGACCAATGGCAACCCCAGCGCTGAGCCAGCACACCTGCTGCACGGCCTTCTGCTCGTGCCGGACAACACAGTCGCCCCACTGCTGGAATCGGTGGACGCAGACCCCAGGGCAATCGACGCTTCGGCCGTCACCGCCATCGGGAAGCTCCCCTCGAGTACCGGCAGCAGCGTGACGCAGCCCACCCTCTCGGGTGCATTCGCCCGGGTGCTGGCCGCCGCCGAAACTCTGGCCGACACACTCGGAGACCAGTTCGTCGCCACAGAGCACCTGCTCATCGCGCTCGTGGACGTCGAGTCCGAGGCCAGCCGCGTACTGAAGGCAGCCGGGGTCGACTCCGACGTCCTCACCGCCGCCTTCAACGGCTCCCGCGGCGGCAAGCGCGTCACCTCCGCCGAAAGTGAGGGCGGGGAGTCCGCGCTGGACAAGTACTCGATGGACCTCACCGAACAGGCGCGCTCCGGCAAACTCGACCCGGTGATCGGACGCGATGCCGAGATCCGGCGCGTGATCCAGGTCCTGGCGCGACGCACAAAGAACAACCCGGTACTGATAGGCGAACCCGGCGTGGGCAAGACGGCGGTTGTTGAGGGACTTGCATTGCGCCTCGTGGAAGGCGATGTGCCCGACTCGTTGCGCGACCGTCGTCTCGTCTCACTGGACCTTGCCTCCATGGTGGCCGGCGCGAAGTATCGCGGCGAGTTCGAGGAACGCCTCAAGGCAGTCCTCAACGAGATCCGCGACGCGGACGGCCAGATCATCACATTCATCGACGAGTTGCACACCGTCGTCGGAGCGGGCGCTTCCGGCGAGGGCGCGATGGACGCGGGCAACATGCTGAAGCCGATGCTGGCACGCGGCGAACTCCGCATGATCGGCGCGACGACGCTGGACGAGTTCCGCGAACGCATCGAGAAGGACCCGGCGCTGGAGCGCCGCTTCCAGCAGGTATTCGTGGGCGAACCATCGGTGGAGGACACCGTCGCGATCCTGCGAGGGCTGCGGGAGCGCTACGAGGCGCACCACAAGGTGCGGATCACAGACTCGGCGCTGGTGGCCGCCGCCTCGCTCTCAAGCCGCTACATCACTTCGCGTCAACTGCCTGACAAGGCCATCGATCTGATCGACGAGGCCGCTTCAAGGCTGCGGATGGAGATCGACTCCTCACCGGAGGCAATCGACATGCTGCGTCGCGACGTGGATCGCATGACCATGCAGGCCTTCGCGCTGGAGAAGGAGGACGATGTGGCCTCTGGTGAACGTCTCGCCTCCCTCCAACAGGAGCTGGCCGACGCGCAGGAGTCGCTGCGGGGGCTGGAGACCCGCTGGGAAGCGGAGAAGGCCGG
>CBDTVQ010000065.1:0-8493 GCA_965364045.1 uncultured Tessaracoccus sp.
CACACTGGGACTGCGGTAGACGAATAGCGGTTTTATCCGTTCAGTTGCGCATGACAATGCGTAGCCAGCGTCCCGTGAGCGGCGTAGTTGGCCGGCCGCGTGAGCCTGTGCATCAGTGGGGTGGTTGGCGTCCCATGAGATCGAGCAGTTTGTCCAGGACGCTGGCGTTGGGCCCAACACGCCCGAGGGGATGGATGCCGAACTCCATCCCTGCGTCTTCACCTTCGACGATCACCCGAACAGCCGAGACGAGATCCTCGCTGAGAATGCTGTTCTCGTTGATTCCGATCGCGAGATCCCAAGCATGCAGCGCAATGTCGACGACCCGAAGCGACAGGAAGCGAGCGGCGGTCATGGTGCCCAGGGGGTGATGCACCAGCGCGGCAAGTCTGCCCGGTACATCGAATTCGAGGCGTTGTTCGATCGTGCTGGTGACGATGTCCTGGGCGGGCTCCAATCCAAGTTGTGGCACCGTCATGACGGCTTCGATTGCTTCTTCGCAGGACTGTCCCCTGAGAACGAGCGCTGCAAAGCGGTTGCCGCCCACAACATGGGCCACGAGGTGGCGGACATCCCAGTCGGTGCATGGGGTGGTGTTCTTCCATTGCGCAGGTTCCACGAGCCCTAGTCGGTCACCGAATTCCCGGGTTGCGAGATCAAGGGCTTGGATATCGTCCACGTTGTTCACTCCCCTGCGCTGGCCGATAGCAGCCGTTTGCGCTCCATCTCCAGGGCGGTGAGTTCAGCGAACTGGCTGCGGTGCCCCGTCGGGTCCTTGACCGGATCAGTGCGTTGCAGCCGCGACTTGCACTGAGCAATCCGACGGACTGTTCGGGCCAGACGCAGACGGCTGGTGTGCGCCACCGAGTACATCTCGTCAGGCTCCCGCAGGAGCGGCTCCACGAGTAACGAGACCAACAGCTGGGTCAACACTTCGGACGAGGCGTTCTCCCGCAGCGCCTCACTCCACCCCTCCACCAGCGGCGTGTCCTGAATGAGAGTGAAGATGGCTTGATAGCCGGGATGGCTGAAATCCTCCACCACCACACCATTCCAGGCAGCGTCGAATGTCAGGGGGGACTGCAGCATCAGCTTGAGGGTGTCCCGCTCCAGGCGAAGGGCCGGATCCCCGGGATTGGGCCATTCTGGATCAACAGCATTCTTGGCCGGGGGCTGGGGCTCGGATTCCCGATGCGAGGGGGGTGCCCCGCGCCTCTGCTTGCGTGAGACCTCTCGTCGGACATCCTCGATGTCCATACCCAACATGCCTGCCAGTTCGCGGAGGTACTGGCTGACCAGCGACGAGTCCCTGATGGCACTGATCAGGTCTGAGGACTCCCGTAGTGCCGCCAGGCGACCGTCCGCGCGGTCCAGGTCATAGGCCTTGATGACGTTTTCCATGACGAACCGGTACAGCGGCACGCGCCTGCCAACCAGTTCCCTGACGGCGGCGTCGCCCTGCTCCAGACGAAGGTCGCACGGGTCCATGCCCGAGGGTTCGACGGCGACGTAGGTCTGCGAGATGAAGTTCTGATCGCCCTTGAACACCTTGAGGGCGGCATTCTGACCGGCCTGGTCGCCGTCGAAGGTGAAGATGACCTCGCCGTGAAGGCCATCCGTGGTGCCCATGAGTCGTTGCAGCAGCCGGGCGTGATCATCACCGAAGGCGGTGCCACAGCTCGCGACGGCGGTGTCGACGCCCGCGAGGTGCGCGGCCATGACGTCGGTGTAGCCCTCAACCACAACGGCCTGCGACCGCTTCCCGATTGACTGGCGTGCCAGATCCAGGCCGTAGAGCACCTGCGATTTCTTGTACACAGGCGTCTCGGGGGTGTTGATGTACTTGGCCGGCAGCCTGTCGTCGTCGTGGATGCGACGCGCCCCGAACCCCAGGACGCTCTGCCCTGAATCGCGGATGGGCCACAGCAGGCGCCCGTTGAAGAAGTCGCGGCCATGATCACGGATCAGTCCTGCCGCCTTGAGCGTCGTGTCGTCGAATCCCTGGCCGTTCAGCGTCTGCCGGAGCATGCGACCACTGCGCGGTGCGTATCCGAGGCCGAAGTGCAGGGCGACGGCGCGGTCAAACCCGCGCTTGTCCAGGAAGCGGCGTGCCTCAATGGCTTCCGGCGAACCGAGTTGCGAGGAGAAGTAGGCCTCGGCCGCCGCATTGGCCTCAAGAATTCTCTTTCGCAGGCCGGGCGGCTGGCCGGTGCCGTCGTCGGTGATGCGCAGCTGGATGCCCGAGCGATCGGCAAGTGATTGCACGGCCTCCGTGAACGCCAGATTCTGGTGCTTCTGCAGGAAGGTGAAGACGTCGCCGCCCTCGCCGCAGCCGAAGCAGTAGAAGAATCCGCGCGACGGCGTCACAGTGAAGCTGGGCGTCTTCTCATCATGGAAGGGGCAGAGCCCCTTGAGTGACCCACCACCCGCATTGCGCAGCGCCACGAAGTCGCCTATGACGTCATCAATGCGGATTCGGTCGCGGACAGCAGCGATGTCCTCGTCGTTGATCCGTCCCGCCATGGGGCGCAGTCTAGTCCTGAGCGGCGACGGTCCCGGCCCACCCTGCTGGCCAACCTCCAGTGTCAGATCTCCCACCTGCAGCATGCGCCCCTCGGGCTGTCCGCCGGAGCACTCCAGACGCAGGCGTACGAGGGCCAGCAGCTCGTCGAAACCGAGGGGTTTGTGAGTTTGGCGATCCGCTCGAGCCCCTCGACGGTATCCGCAACGCTCATCCTCAGCGACGAGGCACGTCCCGGGTAACTAGGCTGGCGCCCATGATGCCTGATGATCGGTGAGCCGGGCTGGCCCATCGCCGTTGCCCTGCTGTTGCTGATCGTTCTCGGCACAGCCGCATTGCTGTGGGGCCGGGTGAGCGTTGCCTGGCAGGTGCCCTGGGCGAGTGTCCGGGCGGCAGTTCAGCTCCTGCTCATCTCATACGTGGTGGGCTGGGCCGTTTCCAGCCCCTGGTGGGCATTCGCACTGGTGGGTGTCATGTTCACCGTCGGCGTGATCGTCACAGCGCGACGGGTGGGGCTCGACACCCCGCGATCGTGGGCAGCCGCTGCCCTGGCAATGGCCGCCGGGGCTGCCCCCGTGCTGGCCATCATCTTCGGGACCGGCGCCGCGCCACTCGAAGGGTCCTCCATCATTCCGCTGGCCGGGATCCTCGTGGGGAACATGATGACGGCTCACACACTCTTCGCTCGCCGGGCCGTGCATGACCTCTTCGAGGGATTCGGCCTCTACGAGGCGAGGTTGTCGCTCGGCTACGACCGTTCCGTCGCCATCCGTGAACTGGCCCGCGACGCGGTGGGTGAGGCGCTGATCCCGGCTCTGGACCAGACACGCACTGCAGGGCTGGTGACCCTGCCCGGGGCCTACATCGGGGTGCTGCTGGGCGGTGGCACCCCACTGGAGGCAGGCGCCGCGCAGGTGTTGGTGCTCGTGGGCGTCATAGCGGGCCAGCCACTCACCGCGTTGGTGGCACGCGAACTCATGAGCATCGGATGGCTGCTCCCCCGCAAACTGGCGGACCAACTGCACCCGTGAGACTCAGCCGTTGCGACCAATTCCCGCAGGCAACTGGTCGGGATCCCAGCCGAGCAGTCGCTGGGCCTGCTCGAAGGCGAACCTGTCGGTCATTCCGCCCACGTAGGTAACGACGCCGCGCACCGCCTCATCGGTGCGGTACTCGCCCGGCATGGCGCCCGGGTGCTGCAGGTAGTACTCAACGAGACCGGTCAGAACCCGCACCACAACCCGACTCTGGTTCGTGGACTCCGGCCGCGTGTAGATGCGCTCATAGTTGAAGCGACGCAGAGCTGCCAGTGCCTCCGCAGTCTGCTTGTCCATGCCGACGGTGCCGGTCGTCATGGTCGTGGAGATGACCGCGTTGATGAAGGTGGAGAGCTGCTGGCGTCGAGTTGTCCCCACCACCTCGCTGACAACGTTCGGAAGGTCAGAGGGCAGGACGATGCCCGCATGGATGGCGTCCTCCAGGTCGTGTGCGCAGTATGCGATCCGGTCCGCCCATGACACCAGTTCACCCTCCAGCGTCGACGGCGCAGGCCTGGACCAGGAGTGGTTGCGGATGCCGTCGAGTGTTTCGCGACACAGGTTGAGGTCTGACAGCACGACGTCCGCACCCCAGGGGCCGTGGTCATAGCCCTCCTGGATGAACTGGTCGAAGGCGTCCTCAGAGGCGTGCCCACCGGGGCCGTGCCCACAGTCGTGGCCGAGTGCCATGGCGTCCACCAGCGCCACGTTGGCGCCTATTCCACGCGCCATGGCGACGGCGCACTGCGCCACCTCAATGGCATGCGTCAGCCGGGTGCGCTGGTGATCTGTTGGATAGACCACCACTTGTGTCTTGCCTGCCAGACGACGGAAGGCGGTTGAGTGGACGATCCGATCCCGATCCCGCTCAAAACAGGTGCGCAGCGTGTCGGGCTCCTCGGGTGTGGAGCGGTCGCCAGCACCCGCGCTGAAACTGGCCGCGGGATTGAGCAGCAATCGCTCTGCTTCCTCGCGGACCTCTCGTGTCCGCCGCCCAGCCGGCGCAACGGCTGCCCGGGACGTGGCGTGCGCCGTGACGACGTCGTCGCCGTGGCCGTGCATGGTGTGGGCCCAGAGCTTCGTGCGGGGCAGAAGTGAATCGTTCATCTCGCTCGCCAACCTATCCCAGCGCTGAACCTCCAGCTCTGGCCGGATGAATGCCGCGCGCGAGCCGGTGGCACGGCCGTGTGAAATTCCCTTCGCGTTCGTCGCGAAAGGCCCGGCGGAGAACCGCCTCACTGAGTGACTTCAGGGATTCGCTAGCGCCAGATCGTGGTAACACGCAGCAGCGGTGCAAAGGGATTGCTGTGAGTCGTGCTGAACACGTCATGGTCTGTCCGGATCCCGAAGTCACTCAGGATCGGAAGCTTCGACCGCTTGTGCCGGTAACGCGCTCGGACCCTCACGAAGGAAAGCGACAAGCCCATAAGCGATCCCCTCCAGCGCGTCGTCCGCGGATTCCCGGAGGAAGGACTGAGCACCGTTCCAGTCACTGGCAACGATCTGGTGGTTCACCACCCAGTGTGACGAGGTCACGGCATCGGCAATCCTCACGTCAATTCGATGCCCCTGCAGTGAGCGTCCATCCAGCGATGGGACCTCGTCGGTGCCCATCCACTGCATCCACGCCGTGGCCGACGGTCCCTCCGGCGCTGAATCAATGATGGCCTCGAAATCAAGCTGCTCAATTCCATCAGCGATCATGGTCTCGAGCAGGAGGAATTCACCGTAGCCGGGCATGGACAGTCCTTCATGGGCACCGCGTTGTGCGGTGACATGTACATCCCCCAGTTGCTGCCAGAACGTCAGTGCTTGCCATGACGAACCGTCGCGCACGATGACGGATTCAACGAGATACGCCTCGTCCTCGTCGAGCGGAAAGGCGACCCTGGTGAGCAACCGCTCAGGTGTGATGTCACGGAAGAGCGCACCACAATGCCTGCCATCGAGGTGAAAACTCTCCCAGCGCTGCACAGTGCCCACGTTATCGAGATGTTGCGGTCTGTACCGGAGAAGTCGCGCGGGCATGCTTGCGCTGAACACGCGGCGAGGTGACGCGACAGGCCCAGAACCGCTGATCGAGTATCGCCCGGTGAGGTACGAGACAGGCGGGTGTCGAGACCTTCGTTGGCGATCCTTGGACTGGTATCGCACTCCGAAGACCACCATCAAAAAAATCAGTGGGGGGGTCAGGGCGTCGGCTCGTCGCTGATCAGGGGAGCGGTGGTTGTCATCGACAACCTGCTCACGCACGATCCGCGGACTCGGGTTGGTGGCGCGGGTCGATTTGAAGCGGTCTCGTTCAGCGCGTCGGTCTGATTCTGCGTAGGCCTCCTCCACCGCCAGCAACGGTGCCGCATGCAGGTGTGGGAGGGAGCCGCGTAACCACATCGACCCGTCGCCATCATCACCCCACCGGAGATGACGTTTGGTGCGGGCGCGGCGCTGCTGGGCCGCGATGACTGCCTCATCATCACCGGCAGCGGGGGCGAGTTCTGGTGCGACCTCGGCCAGCACCTCGCCGGCGAGTGCCGTCAACTGCCGGGGTGTGTTCTTCGGGGCCCGTTTGATGAATGCCTGCTCCGCCAAGGCTTTCTGGCCGGCGGTCAGCCGGGGTCAGGGCTCTTCGCTGAAGTTGCCCGTCCAGACAGCCCGGGCTCCCGAGTCACCGATCCGCACCACGGTCACTCCTGCACCCACCACACTGATCAGCACCGCCAGCACGAGCAGGACAGTCACGCCCATCCGTACGCCGTGTCTGGATCGAAGGGTGCCGGTGTCCGCAGGTGTGCGCTCGGCTCGATACCAGAGCCACTGCAACACCGAAACGACGAAAAGGGCGATCGCCCAAGGCAGGAGAGTTGTTCCAATCTCCTCGTGTTCCAGCACGCCAGGCGTTTGCTCGACACGCTCGAACAACCACTGCCCCGCGTTGACCGTGAACGGGACGGCGATCAGGGCCAATGCCGCGAAGATTGGTGTGACGATACCAAGACGTCGTCGGGCGGCTGGCCACACGGCCGTCAGAATCAATGCCAGTGCTGCGGCCGGAATGATGACCACCGTGAAGTGGACAAGCAGCGCGTGCAGGGGAATCCCACCCAATGACCAGTCCATCAGTGTGCCGCCACTCTGCCGGTCCTGCTGCCATCACCCAGGGAGTCCACTGCGGTCAGCACGCCCTCGGCAAGCGAGTCCGGGTCCGTTCCCGCGGCCGCAATGTAGCGATCCGGGCGGACCAGCACGGTCGCGGCGCCTCGTGGATACTCCGTTGGATCTCGCATGTCCGCGCGCCGGAAAAAGACCACGGGAACACCCCGCCACTTCGCTTCCGATGGATCTGGCACGGGCGTGGCGTCATCTCCTTGGACGACCCAGCCATACCCGTTGCCGTCCATACGATCAAAGAGCCTGCCTCCCGCGCGCAGTTCCGGATTCGGCATGCGCGACCCAACCCGGAGGCCAGCCCCGGATGCTTGCGCGGCACGGCCTCTCCCCGCATACGACAAGTTGAGCATTCCGACGCCTCGCCCCAGCCTCGATTGCACGCTGTGCAGGGCGAGAACACGTGGAGCGAGCAACCCCACGACCCGACGTACCAGCCACCGCCTCGAAGTCATCGTCGCCGTCATCCGCGCCACACCCCGCACCATCAGTCCGGCAGACCCGCGACGCTCCGCGTCATAGCTGTCCAGCAGGTCCTCAGCCTGCCGCGCTGGCAGATGCCGGGCGTAGGCGATCTTCCACATCAGATTGTGGGCGTCCTGCACGCCTGTGTTCAGCCCCTGTCCACCCACTGGGCTATGGATATGGGCTGCGTCACCCGCAAGGAAGACCCGACCCACCCGGAAGCGGACCGCCACACCGTGGGTGAGGTCGAACTGAGAAGTCCAGGACACGTCGTGGCTGCCGAATTCGATTCCCGCGCGCTCCCGGATGATGTCGTCCAGTCCTCTGGCGTCGATGGCCGGAGCTTCATCGTCCACGCGTGATGACGAGGGCGATACGTGCGCGATCAACCGCCACCGCCCCGGCTCGGGCATGGGAACGATGAGCAGCAGCCCCTGGGAGGTCAGGTGCAGGTATCCCTCATCCTCCACGAGGTCACTGGTGCTCTTTGAGTCCGCAAGGAGAAACGTGGCACCGGCCCGGCTGCGTGACAGCGTGATGCCCGACTGCTCACGGACGGTACTGCGGCCGCCGTCACAACCGATGACCCATCGTGCTCGTACCGTCTCCCTGCCCTTGGTTCCCTGCAGCACCGCTTCGACGTGGTCACCGTGATCCGTGAGCTCTCGCAGGCTTGTCGACCAGTCCACAGCACCGCCGAACTCCTCCAGGCGTGCTTCAAGTACCCGCTCGGTGTCGTACTGCGGGACCGACAGCCAGAACGGGTACGCCGTGTCCCCCCATGGCAGGCCCAGCAGATCCACACGCACGCGACGCTGACCGTCGGCGAAGTGCGTGTTGAGAGCGGTGAATGGCGCACCGACCGCCCGGATCTCCTTGGCGATGCCCATCGTGGCAAACACTTCAAGGGTTCGTGCGTGCACGACGAGCGCCTTGGAAAAAGCCCCGCGGGTGGCCTTTCGCTCGACGATGCGAACGCTCAGCCCGTGGCGAAGCGCCTCTGCCGCAGCAACCAGCCCGGTGGGGCCAGCCCCCACCACAAGGACGTCGACATCGGCATCCGCATCTCGCTCGATGCCGGATCCACGAGGTTCACGAATACTCATTTACCCATGATAGACAAATGAGACACGTGTGTCTAGTTTCGATTCGGGGATGCCTGCGTGATTCCAAACGCGAGGATGCCGAAGACCCCTTCGGCGATGTCCGCATCCTCAAATCCTCTGGCTTGGCGTACTGCTGCCGCCAGGAGCGCCGTCAGCGCTGTGACCACCCACTGAGCGGAAACGTCCGACCTGATCTGAC
>CBDTVQ010000066.1:0-8348 GCA_965364045.1 uncultured Tessaracoccus sp.
ATGGGCCCCATGGAAGGCTGGGGCAGCACCGAATGGGCCAAGCAGCACTTCGACGTGAACGTCACCGGTCTGTACCTCGCGATGCAGGCTGCGGGGCGCGCTGGCGTGCAGCGCATCGTGCACACGAGCTCGGGATCCGTCTTCACCGACTGGGAGGACCGGAACCCGGACGAGCGTCCCGATGCCGCGGATCCCTACGGCCTCAGCAAGGCGTGTGGCGAGGTGGTGGCCCGGGCTGCAGCTGATGAGTTCGGCATTCCTGTCGTGGCGCTGAGACTGTTCCTCCCCAAACCGGACGAGGTGTACCGCGCTCTCACGGACAGCGATGGGGACATCGCCACCGCGGGCTCGGACGTGGCAAACGCCTATCTCGCCGCTCTCGATGCCGCACTCCCGCCGGGATTCCATGTCACCCACATCAGCGGCAACCGGGCGGGCAAGATCTCCATCGCGCACGCGAACAAACTTCTGGGATGGAGACCCCTGATCAACTGACGCGACTGCCCGCCTACGTCAGGGCTTTGAGATCAGACCGCGCGCCTCCAGCCAGTCCGCAGCCACACCGGTGCCATTCTCCTGTGACATCGCCCGGCCCACTGCGGCCGCCCGCTCCACGTAACCGTCGCGGTTCGGGCCACGCACCAGGTCCCACAGGAGTTCGGCCAGTCCATTGACGGCGAGTCCGCGTCGGCCCAGCGGCTCCGGCCCCACTCCCAGTTCATGGAGGCGACGGCCATGCAGGGGCTGATCAAAGCCGTGGGCAACGATGGCCGACGGCACGCCGGCCGCCAGAGCGGCGTTGGTGGTGCCCGCACCACCGTGATGGACAACCGCACCGCAGCGGGGAAACAGCCAACGGTGGTCGACGTGACGCACCACGCGCACCACCGAAGTTGATTCCAGAGGCGGGGCGCTGTCATCCGGGCGATGCACGACAGTGACGCCGGCGGCCCGTGCGGCGATGTCGATGAGCCGTAAATCCTGCGCGGGGTCGCGGCTGAGCATGCTTCCAAAGCCGAGGTACACGCTGTCCGGATGCTCGCCGAGCCACTTCTTGAGGGACTCCTCCGGCGGTCCAGGGTTGTTGGAAAGCTCCCACGCTCCTGTGACGACGGTGTTCGTGGGCCAGTCGGGTTGGGGAGGCAGCAGTATCGGCGAGGCCGCCACCATCAAGGGCATGTTCAACGCCCGCCGCGCCACCGCCCACGGTGAGAGCCATGGCAGGCGTAGTCGTCGCCGTACTACACGGCCCAGTGGGCGCCCCAGCATGAGGCTGCCCGTCCAGACACCGTGTCGTGTCCAGAATCCCACCAGAGCGCTGGGCTTCTTCGTCAGCGGCGACATCATGGCCATGGGGCCGGCCGTTGGGAGGGTCGCGCTGAACGTCACATGCACGGGCGTGCAGCCCCGGTCCTCGGCCAGCGCCAGAGCAGCGGCCACCCCCACCACTCCTGTGACCAGCACGTCGTCCCGGCGGATCTGCTCGACGAGGACGGGCGCCAGGGTGCCGGCGATCAACCATTGCCACCCCTGCAGGGCGATGGCTGCCGTGAAGGGATTGCCCACGAGTGACTGGGCTCGACGTTGGTCCCCGGCATGCTCCACCAGGCCCGCTTCGAGGCTGACGCACGGGATTCCGTGGCTTCGCGCGATATCGGTGTACTCAGGATGGGCCAGGACCATGGTGTCGTGCCCACGATCAGCCAGCTCTCTGGCCAGGGCAACCATGGGCACCACGTCGCCACGGGATCCGATGGCAAGAAACACGACGCGCAGCATGCCTGTCATCCTGCCACCGTGGCGGAACGGTTCACTTCCGGGAGATCACGTCGCTACTGATCACAATGATGAACTCATGGTCGTCGGTGAGCACGTTGAGGTATCCCGAATCGACGCTCATGACATGCCCGTTGATGGTTCCATCGGTGGTTTCGATCACCTCATGGGGCACCCAGGGAGTCGTCAGGAACGCAGCGATCACCAGCGCAGCTGCCGCCGCCACACCACTGGCCCGCGCCACGACGGCCCACCACACCCGGCGGACCGGATTGTCTGCGGGCAGACGCCGGATCAACCCGAAAGAGACGAGCACTGCCACCGCGGCCAGGGGCAACCACCAGCTCGAGAAGCTCGCTGTGATCGTCACGAGGATGACCACCGCAACGGTGGTGGACACCACCATCACGAGTCGTCGGGCCTTTGGCTCCCAGACCAGCGCCGCCACGAGGAGTGGCAACAGGAAGACCAGCAGGATCGCCACCAGCAGGTGGCCGGCCATCAGGGATCCGAACAGGATGGCGAGCCCATCGTTCAGGCTGATGGTGGTGCTGACGAGAAACGCCGTCTCCCAGCTGTATCCGGACACGGCGAAGATGCGCAGGATCAGGAAGGCGAACACCCAGACCGTGGACGAGGCACCCGTGCTCCAGGCCCGGTGCGGCGTGTCGCTGTCAGGAGACTGCTGGGAGGTTGCGGAGGCACCTTGGGTGTCGTCGGCGGTCATGCAGGAAAACCTACCGGCTTCCGCGTTGATGACCACGGAGATCCGGGAGCCGCAGACGTCATCCACATACTATGGATGCCAAGGATGGAGAGCCCCTGCTGGAGCGGCCATTCTTCATCCGGATCTGTGAAGTTGGCGCACATGCGCCACAATTTTGCGCCACGGTGGTGCGGGACATACCCCAGGGGGTATGGTCTTTTACAGGGATCAGCCCTGCAGATGATCTTCGGAGGTCGCCATCACTGACATATCGACAGCGCCGCGCGAGCCCTGGCGCTCCTTCAGCGCCGCCGGACAGGCCCTGCGCATGTGGACGCCTCGACAGGTCCTGGCCGCAGCCGGCTTCTCGGTGCTCTTCGCAATCCTCATCGGCATTCCCACGGTCATCATCCCCAACCCTGTGTTCGGGCGCGAGATCGCCGTCCTCGCGTGGAACTATCCGGTCTGGATCGGCTCGTCCGTGCTGGCAGGAATGCTCGCCGCAACCTATGTCCGGCCGTCAAAGAACACGCCACCCACGGCCGACGACGACACCGAGGGCACCAAGCAGGGCAAGTTCGGGATCGCCGGCACAGTTCTCGCGTGGTTCGCCGTTGGCTGCCCGGTGTGCAACAAACTGGCGCTGCTGGCCCTCGGCTACTCCGGCGCCCTCACCTGGTTCGCCCCGTTCCAGCCAATCCTCGCCGCAGGCGCGATCCTACTGACGGGCGGAGCGTTGGTCTTTCGGCTCCGCGGACAGGTCTACTGTCCCTCCCGCACGACAACAGTGGGCGAACTGGTACCGGCGACGACACAGGAAGAAATCTCCTCATGATCATCTGCACACCCATCACCTCCGACGGACAGATCGGCCACAGCTGGGGCCGCGCGCACACCGTCGCGCTGATGACAGTGGAAGCGGGCGAGATTGTTGCGGCAGAGACGATGGATGTCTCCTGGGACTCGCTGCACGACGAGGGCACTGAAGGCTCTCACCATGCGCGTGTGGCGCGTTTTCTGAAGGAGCAACGCGTCGATACCGTGCTCGCCTCCCATATGGGTGCCCCGATGGCGAACATGATTCGCAAACTTGGGATCGGACTCACCCTCGAGGTCCATGGTGACGCCCGCGCGTCCGCTCTGACCGCTGGAGCCTCGACGTAGGCCAGTCATTTCGACCGTACCCTTCCGCTGAATGCGCAAACAATGCGCTTCCTCGCAGAAGGCTCACCGTGCACAGGAGCCGGACGGATATCAGAGCGCCGAGACGCTCAGGGTCACTGTCTTCAACGTGACTGAACGGGCTTTGCGCCGCCCAACAGCATGCCCAGATGGTCACGACCCACCTTGTCATCGGCCAAGAAGAATATGCGTTTCGGCCATTGCTACAGCGACTCTTCTGCTACTTTCCGGACAGAGGTGATTGGCTTCACTCCCGGCAATCCATCGACGACAAGATCCTGCATCGGCCTCGACGGCGCGGTTGAGCAGTTTCCCCCCACACGCGGCTTCAGTCGCTGGATCGGACAAGTTGAACAGTCTCCTGAAAGGGGACGGGTCGTGGTCGCAACAGCTCAGGGCAGCAACCGACAGCGGTCGGAATTCATGGTTTCAAAGGGTTGGGTCCAGGGCGTCGCCATGGTGATGATCTTTGGCTTCTTCGTCATGGGTTTCCTCGCGGTGCGCACCTACACCGACGGGATGCCACAGCCAACCACCGTCATCACGCAAGACGGGGAGGAGGTCTTCAGCGGTGCAGAGATCACCTCCGGACAGCAAACCTTCCTACGGCGGGGTTTGCATGAGTACGGTTCCGTCATGGGGCACGGCGGGTACCTCGGCCCCGATTACACCGCCGACTATCTGCGGCGCGCCTCGACATTCATGCTGGAGTCGCTGACCGCCTCCGGTGTGCAGGACCCGAAAGGGCAACTCGTTGAGGAAATGCGAACGAACCGCTACGACGAGGAGACGGGCATTCTGGTGCTCACTGACCTGCAGGCCAAGGCCTTCGATCAGTTGAAGCAGCACTACGCGGACTACTTCGGCTCCCCCACCACGCAGTACGGGCTCATTCCCAACGCGATCACCGACGAGCGCGACATTCACGAGATCACTGCGTTCATCGGATGGACCGCGTGGGCCGCGGCGGCGGAACGCCCGGGACACAGCTACTCCTACACCAACAACTGGCCGTCGGAGCCGCTCGTCGACAACAAGCCCACAGCCGATATTCTGGTGTGGAGCGGACTCTCCTTGTGTGCGCTGCTCGTCGGCATCGGGATTCTTTTTGCCGCGTACGGTCGGTGGAGCAGCAGAATCGGCTGGCACAGCAGCGAATCGCCCACACTCTCGTTCTCGCAGCCCGGAGAGGTGAAGATCACACCGGCGCAGCGCGCCACCACATGGTTCTTCTTCGTCGTCGCCGGCATGTTTGTCGCTCAGGCCCTGCTCGGTGCGGCGATCGAGCACTACCGGGCGGAACTCGACACCTTCTTCGGCCTCGATCTCGCCCGCGTTCTGCCATTCAACCTCGCCCGGACGTGGCACGTTCAGCTGGCGCTCCTGTGGACCGCTGCCTCCTTCCTCGCAGCTGCGATCTTCCTGGTGCCCTTCGTCTCGGGACGCGAGCCACGTCGTCAGAATTGGCTGGCCTTCGGCCTGCTCGGCGCGCTCGTGATCGTCGTCGTGGGATCCATGACTGGTGAGGCGCTGAGCATCTTCGGCGTCGAGTGGGCAAAGGGATCCATTTTCTTCGACCAGCAGTGGGAGTATCTGGACCTGCCCCGCTTCTGGCAGGGGCTCCTCGTTCTGGGGTTGTTCATCTGGGTGGCGATCCTCTATCGGGGCATGCGCACCCGGCTGAAGACCGAGAGCAGGGGCAACCTTCCGTGGCTCTTCCTGTACGCCGCACTGGCCATCCCGGGCTTCTACGCCGTGGGCATGCTGGCCAGCCCCACGACTCAACTGACCGTCGCGGAATTTTGGCGCTTCTGGGTGGTCCACCTGTGGGTCGAGGACTTCCTGGAGCTGTTCACCACCGTGATGGTGGCCTACATCTTCGTCATGCTGGGCGTGATTCGACGCCAGATCGCCATGGCGATCATCTTTCTTGACGTCATCCTGTACTCCGTCGGCGGCGTCATCGGCACCATGCACCACCTGTACTTCTCCGGTACTCCGGTGGAGCACATGGCGCTCGGCGGGTTCTTCTCGGCATTGGAAATCATCCCGCTCACATTCCTGACCATCGAAGCGTGGACCTTCCTGCAGCTGGGATCGCGTCAGGAGTCACGCTCGTCGGCGCCGTTCCCACACCGTTGGGCCGTGATGTTCCTGGTGGCCGTCGGCTTCTGGAACTTCCTCGGAGCCGGGGTCTTCGGCTTCCTCATCAACCTGCCGATCGTCTCCTACTACCAAATCGGCACAGCACTGACGGCCAACCACGCTCACGCCTCCATGATGGGGGTGTACGGAATGCTGGCCATCGGGTTGGCCCTGTTCGCGCTGCGTTACATCATCCCGCCCGAGCGGTGGCCGGAGCGAGCCGCCAAGTTCTGTTTCTGGGCCACGAACATCGGGCTCGCTTGGATGAGTTTCGCAACGTTGTTGCCGCTGGGCGTACTGCAGCTGTACCACTCGGTCAACAGCGGCTACTTCGAGGCCCGAACGCTCGGCTACATCAGCGAACCGGGAAATGCTGTCCTCGAATGGTTGAGGTTGCCGGGCGACGTCGCGCTCATCAGTGGAGCCGTTGCGTTCCTGTGGATCACATGGCTGGGCATTCGGCACGGCATCGCTGCCACGACTCACGAGGTGCCCATGGAGCAACTGTTCGTCGTGGAGCAGCCGGTCGCGGTGGTCGAAACGCCCGGGAGCAGCGGCGGCGCCCATCCCACAGCAGGAACGGGCGGCGGCGAGGGTTCCCCATACGCCTCCGACCACCGGCTCAGGGACGCGGATTGATGGCTGGCGTCGACATCATGGTGTGGCTTGCGGCTGGCTACGGACTCGCGCTGCTGGCCGTTGCCTGGGGCATCGACCTCGCTGCCCGCCGCACGGCGCAACGCACCACAGCCTGGCGCTCCGGTGCGTTCACGTACCACGAGGATCACGACGCCTGGATCTGCCCGGAGGATCAGTGGCTCTGGCCGCAATCCTTCGACCCGGGAAATCGTGTCATGCGGTACCGAGGGAGTCCTCAAGTGTGCAACTCCTGCCCCGTCAAGGACACCTGCACGACCTCCAATACTGGCCGGGAGATCAGCCGCAACGTCGACCCGTGGCCCAGTTCCGAGGCAGAACGTTTCCACCGCGGGATCGCTTGCTGCGTCGTCGCCCTGGCGATACTGTGGCCCGCCATCACGTTGTTCACCGCCAAGGGCGCAGTGGAATTGATGGTGCTTGCGGCAGTGCTCGCCGTGGTCGTGGTCGCCAGTCTGCCGCTCTGGTCCCACCTGCGTCGGACCCCCGCCAACTTCCCAATCCATGTGCCGTTGAAGGAGCTCGACGAGACCGTGAAACAGCAGAAGGAACTTGCTCACACCCTGCAGCAGCGTCGCATGATGTATCGAAGCGACGCCGGGGCTGAGGGTGCGGACACTTCCACAAGCAGGTCAGCCATCCCTCTGCCCACGCCCATGGTCCGCTACAGCAGTGACAGTGAATTGATGGCGGACGCCAGGTACCAGCCGGGCTTTCCGGTGCGCCGGGCACCTGAGAAGAGGAGTGGCTCATGAACCCGTGGATCATCGCAGTGATCGTCGTCGTGGCAGTATTCCTCGTGCTGCTCCTGGCCTCCATCCGGGTGCTGAAGGAGTATGAGCGTGGCGTGACCTTTCGGCTGGGGCGTCTGAGAGAGCCTCTGCAGCCCGGGGTGAGGCTGCTGATGCCGATCATCGACTCCCTCGTGCGGGTCGAGCTACGGGTCGTGACATTGACCATTCCGCCGCAAGAGGTGATCACCAAGGACAACGTGCCAGCAAGGGTCAACGCCGTCGTCATGTTCCAGGTCACTGACCCGGTCCGCTCCGTCATGGCGGTGGAGAATCACGCCGTGGCAACGTCACAGATTGCGCAGACAACACTGCGATCCGTCGTTGGACGAGCAGATCTCGACACGCTGCTGGCGCATCGCGCCGACCTCAACGAGGATCTTGCTCGGAGCATCGACGCTCAGACCCAGCCGTGGGGTGTGCAGGTCAACGTGGTGGAGATCAAGGACGTGGAGATCCCGCAAGCAATGCAGCGGGCCATGGCCAGGGAAGCCGAAGCCGAGCGAGAGCGACGGGCGAAGGTCATCAATGCACATGGCGAACTGCAGGCCGCCGAGGAGTTGGCGCAGGCCGCAGAGATCCTCGGCCGGGCGCCGGCCTCGCTCCAACTGCGCTACTTGCAGACGCTTCTGGAACTCGGCGCCGACCAGAACTCGACTGTCGTGTTCCCCCTGCCCATGGACATCATCGGGCCATTCTTGCAACGGGCCCCGGAAGTGCTTTCAAAACTCACAAGCCAACCAGCCCCAGGGCCTCCTCATTTCGACGCCTCTCCCATGGCTCCAGTGGCGTCCCATGGCACGAACGGCGACATCGCGAACACCACCAACTCAAGCGAGACGGGACGACATGACTGAGTCCGAGCCCACCGACACGAAGAAGTCAGGGAACATTCCCGGGGTTGCGATCATGGTTCTTGGGGCGGCGGTGGCGGTGCTGGCCCCGCTGTTCGGCCTCCTGGCTGGTTCCATGGCCGGCTCGCCAGACCCGGACTCCACCGGTCAGCTGTTCCAGTATTTCGTCGGTGGGCTGTTGCTCGGTGGCGTCGGCGTCGTCATCGTCTACCTCGGCTTCCGGCGTCTCCGACGTTG
>CBDTVQ010000067.1:0-8330 GCA_965364045.1 uncultured Tessaracoccus sp.
GTATCAGACGTGGGCGGACTTCATGGATTTCGCCGCCGCCCACGGGTGGACGGTCGCGGTGGTGGCCGCAGCCGCGGACTGGCTGGAGGTGTATGGCCACTCAGGCCTGAAATCGGTGTATCTCGGTGATGAGGCCATCGTCGACGTAGCCTCCTTCACCTTGACGGGGCGAGCGTTCAAGGGGCTTCGACAAGCGGTGAATCGGGTGGAGCGGGCGGGAGTGAAGGCCGAGTTCATCGATCCTGCGACGGCACCACAGGAGGTGCGCGACAGGGTGCTGGTGATCGCGGACAAGTCCCGGCAGGGGGAGGCGGAACGGGGGTTCTCGATGACGCTGTCTCGAATCTTTGATCCCGCCGACACCGGCCTGCTGGTGGTGATGGCCACGGATGCCACGGGCCGGGTACTGGGGTTCATCCAGTGGGTGCCTGCCACCGATCTTCCGGGGTGGTCGCTGGATGTGATGCGCCGCGACACGGCAGAGGACGTCCCCAACGGGTTGACCGATTTCATGATCGTCAAGACGATCGAGCACATCGCCGCCGAGGGCGCCCAGGGTTTGGGTCTGAATTTTGCAGTGATGCGGGACACCATGACCACCCCGCCGGACGGTGTCGCTGGTCAGATGAAGCGTCGCGTCCTCGACATCGTCGCCAAGCACTCCCAGCTCGAGTCGCTTGGCAAGTTCAACGAAAAGTTCGACCCTGCCTGGGTCTCGCGATACGTGATGCGCGGCAGCGGCGACGAACTACTCAAGCAGAGCCTCGCGGTCGCACAGGTGGAAGGGGTCATAGATGTTCCCGGCATGGGAGCACGCCCATGATGCCGGTCAGAAAGGTTGCATCCCTTTTGGTTCTCCATGATCTGAGAGGAGGAGCTTGCTGATGGGTGTTTCTTTGGCGGCGGCTGTAGTGGCTTCTCTGGCCATGGGTGTGGCCGCGATTCTTCAGGCGATCGCTGCGCGCCGCGCCGTCGGCATGTCGATCCTGAAGCACCCGCTGTATGTGGCCGGTCTGATCCTGGATGTGGCCGGGTGGGGGCTGTCGGTGCTGGCCATGCGACACCTCCCCCTGCTGGCAGTACAGACGATCCTTGCCGCATCGCTGGCCATCACTGTGGTCCTGGGTGCGCTCGTTTTGCGACTGAAGCCGGGGCGCAGCGTCTGGATCGCCGTGATCGTGGTGTGCCTGGCGTGCGGCGTCGTCGTGGCGGCTGCACAACCCGGACCACCAGCACCCACCCCCGGCGGCTTCAGCACAGCCATGGCCATTGCTTTGGTGCTGCTGGCCGCTGCTGCGGTGTTTTCGTACCGGCATCCGCGAACGGCCGGGTGTGCGGTACTGGCTGGGTTGGGATATTCGGGGGCGGCCGTGGCAGCCCGGGCTGTGCATGGCGCAACGATCGATGTGCTCCTGGCGGAGCCGCTGGTGTGGCTGATCGCGGGGTTTGCCGTGGTGGGGGCTGTGATGTTTGCCCGAGCGTTGGAGACTCGCGACGACGCGGTCAATGAAGCCTCGGCCTGGTTGTGGGTGATCGAGATCGTCGTGCCGTCGTTGGTGGGGGTTCTCATTCTGGGTGACCAGGTACGTCCTGGCTGGACCATTCCAACCGTTGTGGCGATCGGTGCTGCAATCGCGGCCACGATGAGGATCTCGGCCTCCACCAGCTTGCTGGAGGCCCAAACGAACTCCCGGACGGCGTGAAGCGGACCCTACCCATGAGTCCTCACATCGCGTCTTCTCCCAAGAGCCGTCACGCGCTCTCCATGGCTCACTCAGCGTGTTCTCAGCCAGCCCGGATCATGCTCGTCGAATGAGAAGAATGGGGACTGCGCGCACGAGTCTTGCAGTAGTGGTGTTGGCGCTGACGATCACCGCGTGCACGGGCACAACGAACCAGGATGGAAATCCATCGTCCGCGCCACCCAGTCCGATGGTTCCGTCGGACTCGCCGCTCACACCCTCGTCACCATCCCCGATGACGTCGGCGACGGCCGGTCCTGCCTCGAAGTGTTCGGCGCCCGGAACCGTGGAGTACGTCGCCTTCGACGACTCCACACAGGGCGCGGTCGGGGATTATCAGGTGTACCTCCCGCCGTGCTACGCCGCGGACACGGCCGACAGGTATCCGGTGGTGTATCTGCTGCACGGCGCAGGCCATGACGACGCCTACTGGCTGGAGGTGGGGATCGTCGGTGCCGCCGACGACGCCATCGAGCACGGGAAGATCGCTCCCACGATCTTTGTCATGCCTGATGGTGGGGCCACCTTCCGGCAAGGTCGGGATGGTGTGACCTTCGAGAAGTTCTTGACCGACGAGCTTGTGCCCAGGATTGACGCGTCCTACCGCACCATCGCAACCAAGGACGGCCGGGCGGTTGGCGGCATCTCGATGGGTGGGGGAGTGGCGCTCACCATCGCCTCGCAGGCCCCGGCGCTGTTCACAGCAGTCGGCGGCCATAGTCCCGCGGTGAACGATCCGTCAGCTGTGGCCACCGCGCTCACGAAAGGCGGACAGAGGGTGTGGCTCGACGTCGGGGCTGATGACTTCTTGCGTACCGGCACCGTCGAACTGGCAGACCAGTTGGGTGCTCTGGGTGGCGACGTCCGGCTCGAAGTACCCGAGGGCACGCACGTGGACAGCTACTGGACCGGGCACTTGGCCGAGTACCTGAATTTCTACAACGAGTCGTTCAGCTCAGTCGGGTAGGGCTCAGCGACCTCGCATCCTGAGGTGGGACCGGGTCACAGCAGCGGTGGACGTCGACGCTGAGGTGACGCTGCCCCCGACCAACATTCGCCGACAGGCGGGACAGCCGGTCTCTCAGCGTCCTCTTGGGAAACACAAAGCACCCTGAATCCATCGACCATTGAGAGCGCATCACAGAAAGGCATCGACATGACACCACGATCCGAGCTGGGGTCCACTGGTTCCGGGGCTCGTGTGGAGTCATCGCAGCCACCCGACCAGAACGTCACCAACACGCTGGCTCCAAAACCGTCCTCGAACAACCCTGATGCTCCGACGCGTCGTCGCCACCTGCGGTTGAAGATCGTGGCTTTGGTGCTTGTACTTCTCATGGTCGTCCCGGGTATCTCGTACGCGAAGGCTGTGACCGCTCCCGGCTACGCCTCGTGGCCGGACCGCTCCGTGGGGTGGATCCGCGACAACGGCGGCGCCCCACTGGTGAACGCGATCGAGAACTGGTGGTACACCCGCAACCCACCTGCAAACACGGCGCCTCCTCTCTCGTCCCTGCCGACACGGGGCCAGCAGATTGGTTCCACGAAGGGCCCCCAAACATCCAAGGCTGCGGCCGCGGCACCGGTGCCGGTGGCACCGCTGGCCGGGGCGGCCCCGCTGCCCGGCGAAGGGGTCTGGAGCCTGGACGTCACAGGCAAGGTCGGGCAGCCCGTGCTCTACACCACCTTCCTCCGCCCGGATCCGGGACGCGCAAGCGTCGTGGCTGGGGCGGCCTGGTTCCCCGCCGGATCCACCAGTGCGCACTTGGTGCCGGGGACCGCTCAGCCCGCCGGATGGTCAGGGACCGCGGCAATACCTGCGGCGGATATGCCGTCGTTGGTGGCGACCTTCAACTCGGGATGGAAGTTCAAGGACACGGGCGGCGGCTTTTACCTGGATGGCCGAGAGCAACCGGTCCTGCAGGACGGGTTCGCCTCGGCGGTCATCGATGCCCAAGGCCAGGTCACAGTCGGGCAATGGGGGACGGATGTGTCGATGCGTCCCGGCGTGGTCGCGGTGCGCCAGAACCTCCACCTCATCGTCGAGGCTGGCTCCCCAGTGGATGGTCTGGAATCCAACGGCAACGGGTTGTGGGGTAGCTCAAAGAACCAGCTGCAGTTCACGTGGCGCTCCGGGCTCGGCACCGATGCCGCGGGGGACCTGATTTATGTCGCAGGCGACAACCTCACCCTGCAGAGCCTGGCCACCGCCATGAGCGACGCCGGGATCCAGCGCGGCATGCAACTCGACATCCACAACAAGAAGGTCAACTTCGCCACCTGGAGCCACCCGGCCAGCGGCCCCGCCGCAGCGACCAACCTGCTTCCGGACATGACCGCCTCACCCACCCGCTACGTCGACGCCGACCAACGCGACTTCTTCTACCTCACCCTGAACTGACCGCCGAAATTCCTTGGAGGAGCTGACATGTCCACCATCACACTCACCCCAACCACAACCACTGCCACGTCGCCTTCATCCCTGACCCGACAGGCCAGGGCCCTGCTGCAGACCTCACGTCCCAAGCAGTGGGTCAAGAACGTCCTCGTGCTGGCCGCCCCAGCCGCAGCCGGGACCCTGCTCTCACCCACGGTGGACTTCCAGGCTCTCGGGGCCATGGGCGCGTTCGTGCTGGCTTCGGCCGGAACCTACTTCATCAACGACGCTCGCGACGCCGAGGCTGACCGCGCCAACCCCGCCAAGGCGTCCCGGCCCGTGGCTGCCGGGGTGATCTCGGAGCGCACCGCCTATGGCGTCGGCATCCTGCTGGCGGTCCTGGCACTGGTGGCTGCCCTGCCACTGGGGTGGCCCCTGCTGGCGGTCCTTGCCACCTACCTGGCCATCACGACGTCTTACAGTCGCTGGCTGAAACATCTACCCATCCTTGACATCCTCGTGGTGGCCTCCGGGTTCGTCCTGCGGGCCCTGGCCGGTGCGGTGGTCACAGGAACTGTCCTGTCCAGCTGGTTCCTGCTGGTGGCGCTGTTCGGATCCCTGTTCATCGTCACCGCGAAACGCTACGCCGAACACGAGCACTACCTCGTCACCGGGATCGCCCGCGCCACCGTGCAGGGCTACCCCACAGCCTGGCTGCAACAGGTCCTCACCCTCACGCTGGCCGGAACGGTGCTGACCTACGCCACTTGGGCTCTGCAGTACGTCGGCACGGATGTATCCATGCCACTGCTGGCAATCTCCGTGGTGCCGTTCCTGGCGATCATGTTGCGCTACGCCCTTCTGGTGTCCCTGGGTGCCGGTGAGGCACCTGAGCACATGCTGGGCGACCGTTTCCTGCTGATCGCCGGCCTCCTGTGGGCTGCCGCCGTCGGCGGCGCGATCTACCTGGCGTGAACTGATGACCGCAGAGCGAGTGAACCCGATGGAGGTAGGCCGGTTTGCCGTGACCGGCGCGGCGGCCTATCTCGTCGACGTGGCCGTCTTCAACCTCCTGTCCGCCACAACCGGACACCTCACGGCCAAGGTGATCTCCAGCATCGTCGCCATCACCGTGGCCTACCTCGGTAGCCGCTACTACACCTGGCCCGGCCACCAACCCACCAGCGGGCACCCCATCCTGGTCTTCGTGGCCGTCAGCGTCGCCGCAGCAGCCGTACAACTCGGCTGTCTGTGGCTCTCCCACGACGTCATCGGCTGGACCGGAGCCATCGCCGACAACCTCTCCGCCAACGTCATTGGCATGGGACTGGCCACCGCACTGAGATTCTGGGGATTCCGTCACCTCGTCTTCCACGCGCCAACCACCGAATCTGCACCAAAAGGCACGCACCCGATTGGAACGAGCGCACAATGAGAACTCCATGGGGCCATCAGCGCGTGAATGCACCTGATCAATACTCCACCTCCTCGTCAACAATCCCCGCAGCAGGGAAGGACCCAAGCATGCGCGTACTGGTCGTGGAGGACGAACCCAACCTGGCCGAATCGGTACGCCGAGGCCTGACCGCAGAAGGCTTCACCGTCGAAGTCGAAACCAATGGCGAGGACGGCCTCTGGGCCGCCACCGAACACACCTACGCAGCCATCGTCCTCGACATCATGTTGCCGAAACTCAACGGCTACAAGGTGATCGAACAACTCCGCCAACGCGAGGTGTGGACACCGGTCCTGATGCTGACCGCCAAGGACGGCGAATACGACTTGTCCGACGCGCTTGAACTCGGCGCCGACGACTATCTCACCAAGCCCTTCTCCTTCGTCGTCCTCGTCGCTCGACTCCGGGCGCTCATCCGTCGCGGTGCACCTGCCCGGCCCGTGATCCTCACGGCAGGAGACCTTCAACTCGACCCCTCCCGGCGCTCGGTGCGACGCGGCATCACCCCCATCTCCCTGACACCGCGGGAGTTTGGGCTGCTGGAACACCTGATGGGACACCGGGGCGACGTGGTCACCAAGACCGAAATCCTCGAATCAGTGTGGGACCCCTATTACGAAGGCGATCCGAATGTCGTCGAGGTCTACATCGGCTACCTGCGCCGCAAGATCGACACCCCCTTCCAACGACAGGCCATCGAGACCATCCGCGGCATGGGCTACCGCCTAGCGGCCGACGGCGGCTGAGTCTCAGCGTCCACACAGCTTCGAGATGATTCCTTGTAGCCATGAACATATTGGCTTTGGCCCCGATGGGTTTCTTCGACACAGTGGGTGGGCTGCCCACCCATCCTTTGGTGGTGCACCTCGCGGTGGTGATGCTGCCCCTTGCAACGATCGCGCTGATGGCCATCCTTGCCGTCCCTGCCTGGCGTGCATCCCACGGATGGCTCACCATGGCCGGTCTCACAGTGGGTACCGGTGGCGCGTTCCTTGCCGCCCAAACTGGTGAAGCGCTCGCCCAGCAGCTTGGATTACCCCAGGACCACGCCAAGTGGGGGGACCTGTTGGAGAAAGCGGCCCTGGGGCTTTTCATCGTGGCAATCATCTGGTTTGTGCTTCAGCGCCGTGATGCCGCAAGAACAGCTGGCACTGCCCGCCGTGTTCTGGGTCCACCCGCACAGGCCACAGCCGCAGTGCTGAGCATCATCATGGCCGCCGTTGTCCTCGCCCTCACCGTGGTGGTGGGCCACAGCGGTGCAACAGCCGTCTGGGCAGATCAGGTCACGGCAGCGAGCTCCAACCCCGCTGCACCCGCGAAGGCGGTGCCCGCGGCACCTCAAAGCGTTCCCAGCGCCTCCGGAACACCAGTGGCAGGCGCCGGGGCGATCACGATGTCAGAAGTGCAGCAGCACGCAACGGCAGCCAGCTGCTGGTCCGTGGTCGACGCGAATGTCTATGACCTGACAACGTGGATTCCCCGGCATCCGGGCGGGGAAGCGGTGATCAAGGCGGTGTGTGGAACGGACGGGAGCGTGGCATTCCACGATGAACACGCCACCCAGAACGAGCCCAGGACCACATTGGCAGAGTTCAGGATTGGCGCGCTGAGCCAGTGACGAGGCTGCGATTGACCGCCTTCTCGGCTTCCGCCGAGCCGGAACACCACTGGGACAGGTTCATCGCCGTCAGGGGATGGGGACTTCCGGCTCGTCTGGCTCGGGGTTGTGCCAGTGCCCGTCCCCGGCGATCAGCGCGTCTGCCTCTTCGGGCCCCCACGTGCCCGGCGTGTAGGGCTGGGTGTGGTTGTGATGGACCAAAACTGGTTCAACCACGGCCCACGCGGCCTCAATGCTGTCTTCGCGGGTGTAGAGGGCGCCGTCGCCGGCCATGGCATCGCTGAGGAGGCGTTGGTATGGCTGCTCCTCGCCCGGTTGGCGGTTCAGCAAGGTGAGTTCTCGTTGATCGCCGACGAACTCCTCGCCGGCTCGCTTGACACGAGCGGCGATCGCGATCACCGGGTTCGGGGAGAGTCGGAAGCGGAAGTAGTTCGCCCTGCCCCGGGCGGGGTTCGAGTCGGAGAACAGTGGTTGGGGCGGCGGTTTGAGTTCGACGACGACCTCTGCGGCACCCACGGGCATGCATTTGCCTGCGCGGAGGTACCAAGGCACCCCGGCCCAACGCCACGAGTTGATGGACAGCCGGAGGGCACAGAACGTCTCCACATCGGAATCGGCCGCCACATTGGCCTCGTCGCGATATCCAGTGAACTGTCCGCGGACGATGTCGTCAGCGGCCAAGGGCTGCATGCCCTTGAACACCTTGACCTTCTCATCCTGGACAGCCTGGAAACCTTGGTAGGCGGGCGGCTCCATTGCAAGCAGTGCCACGATCTGGAACATGTGGTTTTCGACAACGTCGCGCAGGCATCCGGCGGTTTCGTAGAATGCGCCACGACCCTGGACCCCGAATGTCTCGGCAAGGGTGATCTGCACGCTGGCCACGTGGTCGCGATTCCAAATCGGTTCGAGGAAGGAGTTCGCGAATCGGAAGTAGAGGAGGTTCATGATCTCCTCCTTGCCCAGATAGTGATCGATCCGGAAAATCGCATCCTCTTCGAACGCCGTTCTCAACACCCGGTTCAGTTCCCGGGCCGATGCCAAGTCGCGACCGAACGGCTTCTCCACGATGACGCGCGCGCCACGATGCAATCCGGCTTCCTGCAGGCCTTCGATCACGGTCGAGAAGAGCGAGGG
>CBDTVQ010000068.1:0-8311 GCA_965364045.1 uncultured Tessaracoccus sp.
ACTGCGCACCCCCATCGAGGACTTCTACCGCATCGACATCGCGGTCAGCGTCCCCCGTCGGGAAACCGATGACTGGGAGCTCGTCATCGACGGCATGGTCCGCAATCCCTACACGATCACCTTCGACGAACTGCTCGCCATGCCCATGGTGGAACGCGACGTCACACTCACGTGCGTCAGCAACCCCATCGGCGGCCCGTATGTGGGGAGCACCCGGTGGCAGGGCGTCCTCGTCGCTGACATCCTCCGCAAGGCGGATCCCGAGGCCCGCGTTGAGCAGGTGCTGAGCTCCGGCGCTGATGGCTTCTCCGCCTCCACTCCCCTGGACGTGATGCTGGACGGCCGCGACGCCATGATTGCCATCGCCATGGACGGTGAACCCCTTACCCGCGTGCACGGCTACCCGGCACGACTCCTGACACCCGGCCTGTACGGCTACGTCGGCGCCACCAAGTGGCTGGAGAAGCTGACCCTGACCACTTTCGATGAGGCACAGGCCTACTGGACCGATCGGGGCTGGGGCGAGACAGGTCCGGTGAAGACCGCCACCCGCATTGACGTCCCCGGCAACCAGCTCAACGCAGGCGATGCGACGATCGCCGGCATCGCCTGGGCCACACATCGTGGGATCAGCAAGGTGGAGGTCCGCGTCGACGACGGCCCATGGCAGGAAGCCACGCTGGGCGAGGAGGTCGGCGACGACTACTGGCGCCAGTGGGAGCTGCCCTGGAATGCGGACGAGGGCACGCACCAGATCACGGCCCGCGCCACGGATGGCGATGGCGAGGTGCAGACCGACGCCGTCCAGGATGTGGTGCCCGATGGCCCCACCGGCTATCACGTGCGCACCGTCCGGGTGAACTGAGCCATTCCGGCCGGACACGCCGCACTCGCTGAACCGAAGGGAGCTATACGGCTCGACGGCCACTCATCGTGTCAAGTCCGGGCGTCCCCGTCGAGCGCGAGCTTGGCGTCACCAGACAGATGACGACGCCCACACCACAGACACCGGCGAGCACCCAGAACACTGGCGTCGGGTCGCTTGGGAACGCGGCAGCCAGCAGACCCCCGAGGATGGGGCCGGCCACGCCACCAAGCCGGCCAAACCCTGCACACCACGCGACCGCCGCTGCCCGCATGGACGTGGGGTAGTAGTTGGCGACGAACCCATAGATCAGGGTCTGTGTGCCGGACGTCCCCATCCCCACGACGCCAATCACGACGAGGAGAAACCCGATCAAATCTGGACTGTCCGTGACAGTCACGAGGAGGATGCCCACCCCGCCGACGGCGAAGAATCCGGCGATCACAGGCCTTGCCCCCCAACGATCGGCGAGCGTGGAGCCGAACAGTCCACCGAGAACCGCGCCCAGGTTGAGCGCCAGCAGTAACGTCAGTGCGGCTTGGGATCCGAGCAGCGGACCAGTGAGTTGGGGCAGCCAGGTGTTGAGTGAGTACACCAGCAGCAGTCCGGTGGCACTCAGCAGGCCCAGCAGGACGGTGGGCAGGAGGAAGCGTCGCCCCAGTAGTCCGGCGAACCCCACTCGTTCAGCCGCGGTGCCGTCCGCGGCCAGATCGGCCCGGCGTGCCGCCCGCAATTCCATCCAGGCGGGAGACTCCGGCAGCTTGAGCCATGCAATGGGCAGCAGCGTGATCAGAGGTAGGGCTCCGAGCCAGAACAGCCCACGCCACCCGATCGGCTCCAGCAGCACGATGGCGGCCAGGGCTGACAGCGTCGAACCAAGAGGCACTCCGCTGTAGACCACGGCGTTGAACAGGTTCTTGCGGCCTTTCGGCGCAAACTCCGACACCACCGCGGCCGTGGTGGCCACCAGTGCTCCGATCCCCAGTCCGGTGACGAACCGCAGAACCCCGAACATGGCCGCCGACGTGGACAGCGCGGTCAGCGCCATCCCCACCGACAGCCAGGCGATGGCGACAAGCATGGGCCGACGGCGCCCCACCCGATCCCCCACCGTCCCCACGAGCAGCGCCCCGACAAGGACACCGAACAGCGCGGCGCTCCCAAGCAGTCCCCCCAGGGATGCGGCCTCCGCCAGGGCTGTCTGCATGGCCGACGTGAGCGAGTCCGCGTCGATTCCCGCCGACGCCGTCAGCGCTGCCTGGCTCTCCAGCGACAACGCGGAATGGATCAAGCCTCCCGGCTTCCGAAACTCGGGCATGACGGCGCCGTAGACAACAAGGTCGTACCCGTCGAACACCAATCCGGCCAACGTGATGCCCAGTACCCACCCCAGGGGGGAACGAGAGGCGGTTGTCGGTGCCTGGTCTTCCGGCCGAAGTATCACGTCCAGAGAATGTCACAAGATCTTGGACGCACAGTGGCTGCCCATACGCATCCCGTGCGACGAATTCAGTGGCGACAAACCCTGACGAAGACACCGCGCCGACGGAACAAGCGAGTCGCTCGCCGACCGGACACGCCTCACTCGCTGAGCGCAAAGGAGCTGTACGGCCCGCTGGCCACTCATCCCGGTGTGTCTGGTCGGTTCCGCTGGGCTCGGCTACGCCACCCTCACCGTGACGCAGCACTGCCCGGCCGCAGGAGCGAGCCGCGCCTCACTTCCTGTGGCGCCCATGCCTTCCAACAATCCCGTGACGAAGTCGAGGTTGAGCCCACACACGAGTTCCGGATGCCGGGTGACCACCTGATGAAACGGACAGTTGCGCAGGATGACGTCCTGGCCTGCTGTGACGGGCTCGTAGCCGCACGACTGCAGCGCCGTCGACAGGTCACCGTCCTCAGCGTGCCCGTTCCCGATTTCACGGCCGGTGTCTCGCGCCACCTCCCGGAGCACTTGATCCACTGGTTCCTCGGTCTCAGAAGCGGTTGCGACGGCGTCCGCCAGCACAGTGCTCAGGAGGTCATACTGCCGCGGCGGCAGCGTCACCGCGATCTCCGCTTCATTGCGTCGGTAGTGCTTGCTCGGACGTCCCGATCCCGGGCCGGTCCGTCCCGTGAGCTTGTGGAACTCCGTCACCAGGAGTCCGCCCTCAACCAGCTTGTCCAGATGGAACTTCGCAGTGTGCACCGGCACGCCCGCCCCCTCCGCTGCTTCCTCGCGACTGACAGCGCGGCATGTGTCCGAGACGTACCGATAGAGCTGACGTCGCGTGGACTCGGACAAGAGTCCGACACGTGCGACGTCATCCTCCGGATCCGCCCGGATCTGATCCTTTCGCATCTCACTCACTCTCCAAAGGATACGGCTTTTGACGTAAGAGGTGCAGCGGCGATCCCTGGCCGCTACACACCAAGCGAAGTCGTGCGGGTGTAGCGCAGCAGCAACTCGTCTCCAGCGCGCAGGACCGCACTCAGACTCATGTCGGTGGGAGCGGGGCGCCCGGTGCGCGCGACGCGTCCGGCATCCCCGGCCACGATGGTTGGGGCGACGGTGAGGCACAATTCGTCGACGGCACCCGCGGCCAGGAAGGAACCAAACAGGCTCGGTCCACCCTCGGCCTGAACACGCAGGAGGCCACGTGCGGTGAGGTCCTCGCGCACGCGGATCGGGTCGAGTTCGGATTCGCCCGCATCGACGACGTCGGCCACCGACGCCAGGGCAGCCCGGCGACCATCCGGGGCGTCGGCCACCGTGTAGATGATGGGACGAACTGGTGCATCGGTGAAGATCTGTGACACGGGGTCGAGGTCAAGGCTGCGGGTCACGAGGACGAAAACCGGGTGCCGCGTCATGCCGTGCGCGGTGCGCCACACCACTGCCTCCTCCTCCAGCCGCATCGCGGCGTAGCCCTCAAGGCGAGCAGTACCCGCGCCGACGAGAACGGCGTCCGCGGGCCAGCGCAGCAGGTCGAAAACGCGACGGTCAGCGTCGTCGCCCAGGCCACCGGAGCGCCCTTGCATGGTCGCCGCGCCGTCGAGGCTGCTGACGAAGTTCATCCGCAGCCACGGGCGATCACCAGGGAACGGATAGGCGTCGAGCAGCGCAGCATCGTCGAGATCGATCGCGGGTTCGGGCCAGAGTCGGTCAATGCGAGTATTCATGGGTGCCTCACACGTTGTGGGTGGGATGGGTGTTGTGTTCGAGCCGGACCGGCGGCCTCATCCCGAGGATGGCCTCGGTCATGCGCACCGCATCAACGGTGGCCTCGACGTCGTGCATCCGTACGATCCGGGCGCCGCCCAGGATGCACAGGGTCATCGCCGCCAGCGAGCCGGCCAACCGTTGCCCCCGCGGTCGGTCGATCGACTCGCCGATGAAGTCCTTGTTCGAGACCGCCGCGAGCAGAGGCAGCCCGATGTCTGCGATCTCACCGAGCCGTCGGGTGAGCTCCAGCGAATGCAGCGTGTTCTTGCCGAGGTCGTGACCGGGGTCGATGATCAACCGTTCCCGCGGGATCCCCGCGGCCTCGGCCCGGGCGACGCGAGCCACCAAAAACGAGCGAACCTCGCGGACCACGTCGTCGAAATGAGCCGCCGGTTTCTCCTGACGGGGCGTACCGAGACTGTGGCAGACAATCAGGTGCGCCTGACCGTTCGCCACCACAGCGGCCATCTCAGGATCACCCAGCCCGCTCGTGTCGTTGATGACGGCGGCGCCGGCTTCGATCGCGGCCCGCGCAACCGCGGCCCTGTTCGTGTCCACGGAGATGACGATGTCGCCGCGGGCAGCGACGAGTGCGGCGATCACAGGGGCCACCCGGTCGATCTCCTCGACAACGGAGACGGCCGGCCCGCGCCCGAACGGAACACCACCGATGTCGACCCAGTCCGCTCCGAGATCTGCTGCCCGAACTCCACTTGCGACAGCTCGCTCAAATGCGAACGTGGCACCCCGGTCATAGAACGAGTCGGGGGTCCGGTTCACCACGGCCATGACCGCCACCTGACGGTCGAAGTCGAACTCCCGGGGGCCGATGCGGTGCACGTTCACTGGGAACTCCTCACCCGTGGTCGGAGACGGGACGCCCGTCCCTTCACCGTGACGTTCCGATGCTGTCGCGAATAGCGTCCGAGGCATCCCAATCGTTGACGTGCATCGCCGCGACCACCTTCCCGCTCTGGACGAAGAAGGCCCGGAAGGCGTCCCCGTCAAGTACGTTCCTGGGACCCTCGATCTCCACCCGGTCATAGCCGTCAGGCCCGACGTTGCCGAAGTACTCCATGCCCAGGTCGTACTGGTCGGTGAAGAAGTAGGGCTGGCGATCGTAGGGCTCGTGGGCGCCGAGCATGTTGCGGGCCGCGACCTTCGCCTGCTCGATGGCGTTGTCCCAGTGCTCCACCCGGATGCGTCGGCCCAACAACGGATGGTCATGATTGGCGATGTCGCCGACGGCGAACACGTTCGCGTCGGAGGTGCGCAGCGTCGCATCGACCAGGACGCCGTTGTCGACCGCCAGACCCGCATCCCGCGCCAGAGCGACGTCTGGGATCACGCCGATCGCGGCCACGACCACATCGGCACCTGCCAGGTCCGAGGAAGTCGGCTTCGAGCCCAGGCGCAGGTCGACGCCATGTCCCCGATGCAGTTCGGCGAAAACAGTCGCGATTTCGGGACCGAGAACGCGCAGCAGCGGCAGCTCACCCGCCTCGAAGACGGTCACATCGGCCCCGGACTGACGGGCGGCCGACGCAACCTCCAGCCCGATCCAGCCCCCACCGACGATGGCCACGCGGGCGCCGGGCTTCAGCGATTTGCGCAGCCTGATGCTGTCCTCGATCGTTCTCAGAGTCAGGAGCGGGCCGTCTCCCATGTCCAACGCGCGCGGCGTGGCGCCGGTTGCAAGGAGGAGTTGGTCATACGGGATCTCCGCGGGGCCACCGTCATCCACGGGTTCAGTGTGAACAACCTTCTTGTGCAGGTCGATCCGGGTCGCCCGCGTGCCCCGTCTGAGATCGACGTTCTCGTCGTCGTACCATCCCTGATCGTGCACGAGCGCCTCGTCGAACTCCTGCGCTCCCATGAGGAAACCCTTGGACAGTGGCGGCCGCTCATAAGGGAAGTGAGTCTCCGCCCCGAGAAGCACGATCTCACCTGCGTAGCCGTGTTCACGCAGTTCGGTGACGGCCGTGGCGCCGGCCAGACCCGCGCCGACAATGACGATACTCATGGTCAAACTCCTCCTCCGGGGATAACGAACCCACCGAGCATCTGCTGGTGGGCAAGGTGTGGATCAATGCAGGGCACCATTCACGAGCGCGAAGAACTCTGCCCGGGTCGCGGGGTCACTCCGCAGCGACCCTCGCAGGGCGGACGTCTTGGTGCTCGCATGCTCCGTCCGCACGCCGCGCAACGTCATGCACGAATGGGTGGCCTCCACCACCACCCCCACTCCACGCGGATGCAGGTGCGCGACCAGAGCATCAGCCACCTGCAGGGTTAGCCGCTCCTGCGTCTGCAGCCTGCGTGCGAAGTGCTCGACGATCCGCGGGAGTTTCGACAGCCCCACGATGAGATCCGAGGGGAGGTACGCGACGTGCGCCACTCCCACGAACGGCAGGAGGTGGTGCTCGCACAGCGACTGAACGGCGATGTCGCGGACCACAACCATTTCGTCGTAGCCCTCCACATTCGAAAAGGTCGTGAAATCGAATGGGCGCGGCGTCAGCATCTCCGCGTAGGCGGCCGCGAACCGTTGCGGTGTCCGAGCAAGATCGGGCCTGGTCTCGTCGTAGGGATCGACGCCCAGGGCCTGCATGAATTGCGCGCCCGCAGCCTCCGCCGCGACCAGATCTCTCTCCGGTGCTTCTGCCAGGATCGCAGCACGGCCCGGCATCACCGGAGTCGCCGCCGTCGCCGCCGTCACGGCCTTCAGGGCACCGCGGGCGTGCGATGTTTCGTCGGCGTTGGACAACGCTCGGGTGGATGAAGATGACACGGTGGCATTCCCCTTCTCTGGGACCAGTTCTCCAACTGCTTCATCCCCCAGTCAACACCCGCACACTTCTTAAGTCAATAGATTTATCTTTTGGAAATTCCAGACTCACGTCCTGGGTGCGCCCGCGACAGGGTTGGCGCAGATGGCTCGACGGTCATCATCGACAGCGGGGAGGTTATCCCCCCGCTCGTCGAGCCCTCCCTGCTGGTTCAGTGCTTGGTCGACTCCGCCCACAGATTGATGCCGGCGTCCTTGGCGTGCTGGTCAATGCTGTTCAATTCGTCGTCGGTGAAGTCCAGGTTCTTGACCGCCCCCAGGTTGGCCTCCAACTGAGCCACTGATGATGCACCGATCAGCGTTGTGGTCATGCGCTCGTCACGCAACACCCAGGCCAGCGCCATCTGCGCCAGTTCCTGGCCACGCCCCTGCGCAATCTCGTGCAGGGCCTTGATGTGGATGAGCGTCTGCTCGTCGAGCTGATCACTGGAGAGGGAGCCGTCTCGAGCCATGCGGGAATCCTCCGGGATCCCGTGCAGGTACTTGTTGGTCAGCAGTCCCTGGGCAAGCGCAGTGAAGGCAATCATGCCCATGCCCTCGGACTCGCAGGCGTTCAGCAGATCCGGCTCGATCCAACGGTTCAACATCGAATAGCTCGGCTGGTGGATGAGCAGCGGCGTGCCGAGGTCCCGAGCAATGAGCGCAGCTTCACGGGTCTTGGCGGCGGAGTACGAAGAGATGCCGACGTAGAGCGCCCGGCCGGAACGCACGGCCCGGTCCAGCGCCATCATCGTCTCCTCGACGGGTGTGTCCGGGTCAAAGCGGTGCGAGTAGAAGATGTCGACGTAGTCCAGACCCATCCGCTGCAACGACTGGTCCAGCGAGGCCAACATGTACTTGCGGCCTCCGCCGCCCTGACCATAGGGCCCGGGCCACATGTCGTAGCCGGCCTTGGAGGAGATGACGAGTTCGTCGCGGAACGGCGCCAGGTCCTGCTTGAAGATGGTGCCGAAGTTGATCTCGGCCTGTCCATAGGGAGGGCCGTAGTTGTTGGCAAGATCAAAGTGGGTGATGCCTGCGTCAAAGGCGCTACGGATGATGGCGCGTTGCGTCTCCATGGGCTTGTCGTCGCCAAAGTTCTGCCACAGGCCCAGCGAGATCAGGGGCAGCTGCAGGCCGGAGCGGCCACAGCGTCGGTATGGCATGCGGCCGTCGTAGCGATCGGGGTCGGGAACGTAGGTGGGATACATATCTCTCATCCTGCCACCAGCGCAGGCGGTCCGTGGCCGTCCCGCGCCACGCGCCACAACCTTCGCGATCCGAGGGTGCGGTTCCCGCCGTCGGTGCTGACTGCTGAGACTGGATGTCCGGCTCGGTACCTGCGCCAATCCCTTCCACCCTGACCATCGTTTCGGGCTTTCCAGGGGCACCAGTCGCGGCCGGTCGATCCTTG
>CBDTVQ010000069.1:0-8270 GCA_965364045.1 uncultured Tessaracoccus sp.
GTAGTGGTCCTCCATCTTGTGCATCGTGTCGATGAGCTGGTGGTAGGCCTCGGGCAGCACTGCCTCCATCTCCTCCAGCGGGCGAGGCGTACGGATGCCGGCGACGACGTCCTCGCCCTGCGCATTGAGCAGGAACTCACCGTAGAGTGCCTTCTCACCGGTGGAGGGGTTGCGGGTGAAGCAGACGCCGGTTCCGGAGGTGTCGCCCCCGTTGCCGAAGACCATCTGCATGATGTTGACGGCTGTACCCAGCGCTGCGGGGATGTTGTGCGCCCGGCGGTACACCTCGGCACGCGGGTTCCCCCACGAGCGGAACACGGCGTCGACTGCGCGGTTCAGCTGCTCGTGCGGGTCGTTGGTCCAGTCGCCGCCCAAGTGTTCCGAAGAGATCTCCTTGAAGGATGCGACGAGTTCCTTGAGGTCGTCGGCGTCCAGGTCCGTGTCCTGCTCGACGCCGCGCTCGCTCTTCATGGCCGTCAGCGCGTCCTCGTAGGAGTGGCCGGGAACACCCTCCACCACTTCGCCATACATCTGGATGAAGCGGCGATAGCAGTCCCAGGCGAAGCGCGGGTTGCCGGACTCCTCGGCCATGGCCTTCACGGAGTCGTCGGACATGCCGAGGTTGAGGATGGTGTCCATCATTCCCGGCATCGAGTGCACCGCTCCGGAGCGGACGGAGACCAGCAGCGGATTCGAACCCCCACCGAGCTTCTTCCCTGTGCGCTCCTCCAGCCGAGCCAAGCCTTCGCTGATCTGCACCTCAAGGCCATCCGGCCACTTGCCGTTGTTCTCCATTGCGGCCACGCAGGCCGTTGTGGTGACGGTGAATGCGTCGGGTACCGGTACCCCAACCCGGGCCATCTCCGCGACGCCAGCGCCCTTGCCTCCCAGCAGGTTGCGCATGGTGGCGTCGCCGTCGGAGAGGTCATAGATGAATCGCTGGTCACTCATGTCCGTCGTATCTCCCTTGATCGACTCAATGTAAAAGAAAGGACGTCCTCGTCCCCAAATTTTCTCCAGCGTATCCTTGCGTCCCCACCGGCATTGGGCGGGTCGCCACATTGAGGGGTTTCATCACTTGTATCGAAATCCCCACGCCCACGATTCAGGCTGGTGGGGGGCGCAGCGACGTGGTGCCGGCGGGTTTGCGGAGCCTGTGCCCCATCTTCCGGGCGCGGGTGTCCACCATGTCAATGATGCGCGACGCTGCCTCCTCCAGTGCGACGCCCGTGGTGTCGATGATGGGACAGCCGAGCTTGCGCTGGATGCGGCCGATCTCGTCGAGCTCGTCATAGATCCGCGCCAGGTCCGCGTACCCGTCCTTGTTGCCGAATCCGCCGAGCCCCTTGACGCGCTGGCTGCGGATCATGAGCAAACGTTCGGCATCGATGGTGAGCCCGACGATGCGCCAACGGTCCACCTCGAACAGTTGCGTCGGCGGGGCGATGCCCGGCACCAGTGGCACGTTGACAACCTTGTACCCCAGATATCCGAGGTAGATCGACAGCGGCGTCTTTCCGGATCGGGACGCCCCCACCAGACAGATGTCACACTCGGCGAAGGCATCAGGGAGTGCGCCGTCGTCGTTGCGGACTGCGAAATCAATGGCGGACATGCGCACGAAGTAGTCAGCCTCCACGCCCACGGGCCGCATCGCAACCATGTCGGCCGGGGTGCCAGTCAGTTCCTCCAGAGCAACCATGGGGCCGGTCATCAGGTCTGCGTGCGGGAGTCCCAGTTCCTTGCAGGCGCCGTCGATGAGATCAGCGAGTTCCTTGTTCACAAGCGTGTACATCACGGCAGTCGGCTTGCCGGCGCGTTCCCGCAGGGTCTCAATCACCTTCAGCATTGCCTCGACCGTGTTGAGCCGACGGTGCCGCACGAAGGTGAAGGAATGCTCGGGGAACTGCGCGATCGCCGCCCGGACTATGCGGACCGCAGACTCGCCCGTGGAGTCGGCAACGATATGGATTTCCAGCGGCTCTGCTGACATGGCCTCAATGTATCCACCGGTGGACATCCACGAGCGCTGGGGCACGCTTGGCAGACTGCTGGGTGAGATACGTCGACGGGATCCTGCGGGCCGCGCCCCAGCCGACATGACCGACGCCACCGTCGAATCGGAGAGCCGGGGGACGGAGTAGGACACCCGGCATCGGCCAAGGTATACCGGTGAAGCCATGTACAGGAACGGCAATCTGGCGTAGATTGTGAAGATTATTGGGTTCATTCATTTTGGGGAGTAGTGGTTGAAATGACGAACGAAACCGAGAACCAGAAGAGAGCTGCAATTCGCCCGGTCAAGGAGTCGGTGGAGGACCAACTCCTCGCCCGCCCCGGCGTCACGGGCGTCGACATCGGAGAGAAGTTCAGCGGTGGCAAGCCCACCGGGGAACTGAGCATCGTGGTCTACGTCGCGGAGAAGAAGAAGAAGGATGACCTGGGCAGCAAGGATGTCATTCCCAAAACGGTGAACGGGGTCAAGACAGACGTCCAGGAGTTGGTCATCGAACTCCAAGCAGCAGCCCAGCGCCTCGAGGCCGATGCCCAGATCGACGCCACCACCTACGCCGAGCTTCACGGCGGCATCAGCATCGGCCCGTCCCGCAGCGTCTTCATGTCGCCCCCGGACGTACCGGCGCCCGGCAACTACGTGTTCGTGGGGACGCTGGGGGCAATGGTCAAGGACCGGGCGACCGACGCCACCATGGCACTGACCAACTTCCACGTCGCCTGCGTCAACGACGGCTGGAGCGTCGGGGACCGCATGGTGCAGCCCGGCCGGCCGGACGGCGGGGCCCCCGCCACCCAGGAGTTCGGGCAACTGACCCGGGCGCAACTCACCGAAAACACCGACGGCGCGGTGATCACCGTCGACGCCGGTGAGGCCTGGGACTACACGGTGGAGGGCGTCGGCGACGTTGCCGGCACCGCCACCGCCACGAATGGGATGGCCGTTCAGAAGCGTGGCCGCACCACCGAGCACACCTTTGGTGACGTCGGCTCGACCGATGCCACAGTCAGTATCGACTACAAGGACGGACTCGGCGTCCGCACGCTGCGGCACCAGATCCGCATCGACACCAACACCTCTTTGTCGACCCGCTTCTCAGATCAGGGCGACTCCGGATCCGTCGTCATGGACATGAGCCGCAACGTGGTCGGCCTGCTGTTCGCCGGTTCCACCGACGGCTCCACAACGTTCGCCAACCCGATCGGGGTGGCCCTTGACGAGCTCGGAGTCGATCTCCTGGTGCGCCCGGCTGTGCCGATCTCCCGGCCCATCTTCAGCTGTTTCAACACCAGGCTCACCATCTGCAACATCCGTACCCGCCCGGTGCTCTGCGACATCCGTACACGCACTGACCTGTGCTTCGTGACGCGCCCGGCGCTCTGCGAGATCAAGACGCGCAGCTTCACATGCCTGGTTTTGACCAGGGGTGTCTGTCCGACACGTCCTGAGCTCTGCGATCCCGTCAGCCGCGGTCTATGCGACTTCACCACGAGGAGTGGATGCGACTTCACCACGAGGGGTGGATGCGGCTTCGACAATCCGGGTGACCACATCAACCCCGGCGAATTCGACCCCCGCTACCCGGGGCGCATGGGTTCGCAGTACGACACCGGCAGCTACGAAGAGGATCCTGTCTTCCTCGCCGGCTACCTGGCCGCCTTGGAAGAGATCGCCGATCTTGACGAGGAGGACGGGAACTGACCAGTTCCTTTCCGCAACTGCTGGCGCGCGGCCTTGCGGCGTGCGTGCTGGACGCCCGGGAGGTGCTGGATGGTGAGGTGTCGGTGTATCCACAGTCGCGAAGCAACGTGGTACACCGGATCGAGCGGCGCGGAGTTCCGCTGGCGTTCGTGAAGCAGAGGGGCGGCGCCTCCTTCTTGGACGGTGACGACGCCGTCGCCAACGAAAGGGCGGCGCTCACCGGGTTGGCCGGGTTGACCTGCGCGCCCGGGTTGCTGCCGGTCGACGACCCTGACGCTGTGTGGCTGGAGGCCATCCCGGGGAAGAGCCTCGGGGAGATCCCGCTGGGCGGGGCCCGGTTCGACGCCGCATGCCGCGCGTTGGCTGAGGCCCTTGTCCTGCTGCACACCTGGCCAGTGCCCACGGTCTTGAACCTGCCCCGGGCACCGCAACCCTGGGCGCTGCTGCCCGACGACCTGCCGGCGTCGATGCGCGGCAGTCCGACGGGGTCAACGTGCGCCACGGTTCTGGAGGTGGCACGGACGCCCGAGGTGCGTGCGGCGCTGGACCAGGCGGCCGGAAGGTGGACCGCGTCAGTGTGGATCCACGGCGACGTGTCGCCCGGTAACGTCATCGTCCACGACGGCCGGGCGGTGTTGGTGGACTGGGAGAGCGCCGGGCTGGGCGATCCCGCCTGGGATCTGGCGACAGCTGTGATGACGCTGCGCGGGCTTGGCAGCACCGCAGAGGACTTCCTGACCGAGTACTGGCGACTTGGCGGCCCGGCACGGCTGGACGACGCAGTCCTCACTGCGCGCGCGGTCCAGACAGCATGGCAGGTGGCGGTACTCGGATTGCAGCGCGAGGACCCCACACTCGACGGCGCCGAGCACCTCGACGGCGCCAGACGGCATGCCGCGTCCTTCCACCTCACGGGCGGTGCACGGTGACCGAGCACGGGTTCTCGCCCCCTCACGCCGAGGCTCTGCTCCGCGCACACGAGCTGGGAATACACCTTGAGGCACAGCAAACCGGACTGGCCGATCACCTGTATTCGCGCTGGTACGCCGGCCAACACACCCACAGCGCTCTCGAAGCCTGGTGGCCACCAGTGGAGGGAATGCTGCGCGTCGCCCAATCGGAGACACTGGGCTGGCAGCCCGCTGTCGTCGTACGTCAGGGCGCCCGCGGAGTGGCGGTGGCCCGGGACAACTCCGGCCGAGCGCGGGCGCTGTTGCGAGGCGGCTACGCCCACACCGACGGCAGTGACCGGGCGGGGCTGCCGCTTCAGGTCGGCGAACAGGTGTTGGCGGTGCCGCGCTCCGGCGGGGTCGAGTCCGAGGGGTGGTGGCGGACGTGGGGCGGTGGCTGGGACCCCCGGAAGGCCCCCGACGACGCCATTCGGATCTACTTCTGCCCCGAGGTGTCACAGCTGCCCGCCCTGGTGGGGTGCCTGACGGCGACGTTGGAGCAGCGGGGCGAACCGTGGCTGCTGAAGGCGGCAGTACAGGGCCAGCATCTGGGGCGCGCCGACGCCGTGGTGGTCTATCTGCGCGACAAGGCCGCATTCGACGACATCGTCGGTTGCGCCCGCACCAGGGTTCGGCCCGGGACTGGGCCCCCACTGACCGTGCCCCTGGCCCCGGGCGTCGCGTGGGCCGAGGATCCGGGTGATGGGCGGAGCTTCGGTGAAAGCCGGTGTGAGATCGTCGCTGCTGCCCTCAGGAGGACGAATGGCGGGGGCAGTGACGCCTTCCTACGAGTGACCCACGAACTGTTCCTCGCAGAAGGACTCGATCCCGCAGCCCCACACCTGCGGGGGAGAAGCAATGGCTGACGACCCGCTGCCCGTGCTGCGCGAAGCACTGGAGCGATGCCTCGACGCCCTCTCGGACACCGCCATCACCAGCGGCGACCGTGCCGGGTGGCTCAGCTGGCACCTCGACGCCGAGGGCGAACCGCGGCGCATGGTCGGAGGATCTTCCTCGCTGTACGACGGCGACGCCGGCGTGGCATGGGCACTCGGCACGCTCGCCGCTGCTACGGGACGGCAGGACCTGGCGGATTTAGCCGCGGGCGCCGCGCGGAACCTTCGTCCCACCGGGAGTGGCGGGCTCCTCGGCGGGCAGGCCGGCCTTGCCCTGAGTGTGATGCGGGCCGGAGCCCCGTCCGTGCCTCTCCCGGACCCAGCCACCGTCCCGGGTGCGGATCTCACCAACGGAGTTGCAGGGTTGTTGCTGGCCCAGGTCCGGACCGACGCGTGCGGCCCCGCCACCGTCGCGGCGGTGGAACTGTTGGAGGGCTCGGCGCGGCAAACGCCCATGGGAGTGTGCTGGCCCGAGTCCGACGAGCCGGAGGGCCGACCGCTGTGCGGCATGGCGCACGGCAACAGCGGCATCGCGCTGGCGTTGGCGGAGGCGGCAGCCGCCCATCCGCCATGCACCGCACAGGCGGCGGCGCTGGCGATCGAGGCGCTGCGCTGGGAATCCGCTTGGTTCAACCCCATCGCGGGCGGTTGGCCGGACCTCCGTACCGATCCACCGACCCATCCCGCCCTCTGGTGCCATGGGGCCGCCGGGATGGCGGCCGTCCGCCTGCGACTATTGCAACTCCCCGCCTCGCTGGGACTGCCGACGGCCCTGCTCAGGGCCGAGGCCGAGGCGGCGGTGGTGGCGTGCGGCGCCGAACTGGCGCGGGTCCTTCGCAGTGGCGGCCCACCGCACGGGGGATTGACGTTGTGTCACGGGCTCGGCGGCCCGCTCGATGCTCTGATGCTGGCCCACGAGACGTGGGGGGTGGAGGAGCACCTCGACGCGGCCCGCTACTTCGCCGCCGCCGCGGTTGCGGCCCTCGGGGACGCCCCCCTCGCATGGCCCGCCGGCGTCAGGGCCGATGGGAGCGCCGCACTTTTCGTCGGGGTGGCGGGTGTGGCGGTGATGCTGGCACGCCTGGTGCATCCCGGGTCCGTCCCCAGCCCATCACTGCTGTTGTGACCAGTTACCCGTACCCTGGTTGGCTTGGTCAGCTTCGAAATCTGGCTTTGAGCCAGGCGTGCGCCCGTGCCCGATCGCGAGATCCGTCGTCCTGGTGACTCGTCATGGAACAAATCGAGATCGCCCACTCCGATCCACGCTGGAGCCAGCCCTGATCCTGCAACGTGACAGTCATCGGGCGCAGCCGGGAACGGGCTTTTCGGCGCGCGTTGACGCCGCCATCAAACCGAGCAGACCATTGATCATTGCGCGCCCCAAACGCGTGGTGACCGGCAGAGGTGGAGTAAAACGATACGCGCTTTGGATCTCAGGGTCGAGACGTGAAATCTTCATCGTTGCTCCTATGGTTCATGCGCAGACCGTGAGCGTCGAGCCACCGCCAGCGCGGCGCGTGATTTCCACCCGCTCCGGGATGCGGGTCTTCAGTTCCGCGACGTGGCTCACGATTCCGACGGCGCGACCGCCGGCGTGCAGGTGCGAGAGTTCACCGAGTACGCCGTCGAGCGTCTCGGAATCGAGTGATCCGAAGCCCTCATCGATGAACAGCGTCTCCAGGGAGATCCCGCCGGCTTCACTGGTGACGACGTCCGCCAGCCCGAGCGCCAGGCACAACGACACGTAGAACGTTTCCCCGCCTGACAGGGTGTGGGGGTCGCGATTGGTTTCGGTGTGATGATCGCGGACGCTCAGGCCGAGACCGGCCTTTCTGGCGCGCCCCTCGCGCTCGTCGATGCGCATCAGGGAGAAGCGGCCATCGGACATGATCGACAGGCGGTCGTTGGCTGCGGCGACGACGTCCTCGAAGCGGCGCAGCAGGACGAAAGTGGACAGTGTCGTGGACTTTGCGTTGCCCTCGCCAGCGTTGGCCAGCTCTCCCATTCGCAGCACGGGGGCAGCATCCTCAGTCAGGCGTCGATGGCGATCGAGGATCCTCACCAGCGCCTTGCGGGCGCGTTCGCACTGTTCAAGGGCGGCGGCTGCGGTGGCGTCGGCGGCCGAGGCGAGCATCAGCGCTTCGTGGCACGCCTCGTGCGCGTCGGTGGCCGCCGTCACGTCGGCAATCTCGTCGCCCGTGAGCGCGGCGATGGATTCCTCCGCCAGCCCGGTGGAGACGCGGGCGAGATCGGCATCGTGGATCCGGAGGCGCTGATGGAGCTCGGCGAACTCGGTGGGCCCCAGTTGGGCGGCGCGGGCGGCGTCGGCGTGGGCGAATTGTGCATCGTGCAGGGCATCTTCCAATGCGGTGACGGCATCGGTGAGGCGGTGATCGGCATCAAGGAACTCCTGCCTCGTGTCAGCAAGTCCTCGTGCGTGCGCCAGTCTTGCGTCCAACTGCTCCACGTGCACCACGACGCTTCCGCGGTCACCGGCAGCAACGCGGCAGCGTTCCTCATCGGTTCGCAGCTGTGCACGGTCCCCGCGCAGCCGCTCCGTGGTGGTTGCCGTTGCGGTTTCGGCCGCTGCGACGCGTACCTTGACGGCGTCGGTCTCCTGGTCGAAGCCAACCATCTCTTTTTCCGCTGTCGCGATCAGCCGGACGGCGTCCTCGGCCTCGACGACGTCGGCCTCTGCCGCAGCTAACG
>CBDTVQ010000070.1:0-8238 GCA_965364045.1 uncultured Tessaracoccus sp.
TGAGGCGGGAGTCATTTGGCGTTCACCTTGGGGTTCTCAGGAGTCTCTCAAATATTCATCCATGCCACTGGGGAGCTCGTTGATCCCACGCAAGTCCTAGTCAAAGACGTTTGGGCGCATCGGATCGAGCACGCTTTGTCAGCCGAAGGCGCGAGGTATTCGAGAAGAAATTTCCTGAGAAGTCCTCGGTCTTCTCAAGGAGGACTTGTGTGCTTTTGCCGACGCTGCCTACTGTCCGGCAACGGATGTACGTGTCGGAGGCCCCGCGGCTTCGAGGAAGCGACACGTGGATCCGAGAAGACACTTGTCGTATTTGAAGGGACCCCCCAGCTGTGAATCCGATTCTCAAGGGCTTGCGTGGAACTGTTGCTGCAGTGGCTGTCGCCGCTCTCGTGCAGTCCGTGGGCTCCATGGCGTTGGGGCCGCTGGCGGATGCCAGCAACTCCCAGGTCACTGCCACCACGGCCGTCAACATCCGGTCAGCAGCCTCCGCGAGCTCCGCCCGCGTTGGCATCCTGTACCAGGGTCAGAAGATCCCGTCGATCAGCTCCACTCAGGGCTGGACCGCCGTCACCCACGGCGGCAGGACGGCCTATATCGCCACCGCCTACCTCACCAGCAACTCGGTTGTGGTGGAGAAGCCGTCGACATCCACCAAGGGTGATGTTTACGCGACCGGGAGTCTCAACCTCCGCTCTGGGCCGAGTCTCTCGAGTGGCGTCTCCCGCGTGGTCACGAAGGGCACAAAGCTGAGCCTCACCGGGACCATCAGTGGCTCGTACAGCCAAGTAATTCACAACTCCACGACGCTGTGGGCGGCCACTTCCTATCTTTCGGCCTCTGCGGGTGCACCGAGCCAGTCCCTGCCAGCCATCACAGGCAGGATGAAGGCCACGTCCGCACTCATGATCCGCACCACGGCCAATCGCAACTTTGCATCCCTGGGCGACGTGCCACTGGGGACGATCCTCGACGTCACCGGTGTGGTGACCAACGGCCTGGCCCAGATTGTCTGGCAGGGCAATGTCCGCTGGGTCAACAACTCCTATCTCACGAAGGTTGCAGGCTCGACAACCTCGCCGAGCAAGCCCGCGCCACCATCGACGACGAACAGGTACGCCACGGCGAACCTGAACATCTGGAACGCCGCAACCGGTGCCGCTCACATCGGGGAGATCCCGCGTGGCTCCGTTGTGGCTGTGACGGGCAAGGTTTCGTCAGGACGCGCCGAGATCGTCCACAACGGGGCCATCCGATGGGTGACGGCAAGCTACCTCAGCATCACTGCCCCCGGTAGTTCCGGAGGAAGCGCCGGCGACGGTGGAAGTCTCAACAAGGGCTATTCCAGTGGTCTGGACGACACCAACGCCAACACCGAGAAGGTCATCCGTCACATCTGGGCAACCCAGCCTGCCATCAAGACCATGTATGGCTGGCGCCGAAGCGCGACTCCGGACCATCCGGCCGGTCGGGCAGTGGACGTGATGATCCCCAACTACAAGTCCAACAGTGCGCTGGGCTGGAATATCGCGCGGTACTACCGTGCCAACGCCAAGCAGTTCGGTATCAGCTACATCATCTTCGATCAGCAGATCTGGAGCGTCTCACGAGACGGGCAGGGATGGCGCAACATGTCCGGAAGAGGCAGTGACGCCGCCAACCACAAGGACCACGTCCACATCAACACCTACGACTGAGTTGCCGGAGCTGCCCTGACCCAGCGCTGGTTGTCAATAGTGCTGGGTCAGGACCTGCCACGGAGACGGCGCATGATCGCCGGCTCCTGATCTGTCTCCCGGTTGTGTCCCACGGTATCCAGTGGACTATGCTCATCTGCGAAGCACCAGAGTCCCCATCGTCTAGTGGCCTAGGACTCCGCCCTTTCACGGCGGCAACACGGGTTCGAATCCCGTTGGGGATGCCAAGGAAGCCCACCCGAACCGGGTGGGTTTCTTCATCTTCTGGGACAGGCGTTCTCAGGCGCCACCTCAGCGCTCGTCGACGCGGCGCCTGCCCGACGTGGATGGCGGCTCAGGTTTGAAGAAGAGCGCGGCCACAACAACACCGACGTGGACGGTCCATCCACGATTGACCACCGCCCAGGAAGGTTGGGCAGCAAAGCGCTGAACAACAAGAGTTGAAGGCAGTGTGCGATTGTGGTTGGTCGTCCAACCACGATTGCACTATGCCCTCTGTCAAGGGTCATCGGTCTCTCACGTGGAGGTGGTGGTCAGTGCCCCAATCAATACTCAACTGCGGCCGGAGCGAGTCAGCTGGCTGGTTCACCCAACGGCAGCCACGGCGGGAGCATGGTGGGTGCATTCACATGTCGCTCGAAGCACGACCACCAGAACCCGGCGTCGTCCGGGAGAGCGCGCCCGTCAGCTTCACGCACCGCGTCACGCAGTGCGTACTTGGTGTCAGCGAGGCGCTCGGCCACTGATGCGTCCATCGGTCCCCCCAGAAGCTGTTCCTCGAACTGGAGACACCTCATCCTCAACCTCGTGATGCGTCGGTGACGCAGGACGTGAGTCTCATCCAGCTTCAGCACCGCCTCTGCGGCACGCAACCAGCCGTAGTCGATACTGATGGCTATGAGTCCGGGATGGACTGACATGGGGCCATGGACGTCAAGTTCCGGCTGGATCACAATGGCATCGGTGCGTGCTGAGTACTCCAGTTCGTCGCGCGCCGCCTCGTCAATGAGGATTTCCGTGGAACGCATGACGATGGCGAAGAGGTCTGCGTCACGCATGGATTGGCGGGCGGGCAGGCCCTCGCCCTTGGAGCTGATGACGTAGGTGCGATCGGCTGCCATGTTCTCGATGGCGAACTGCGCCGGGAGGTTTTCGCGCACCCCACCATCCACGTAGGTTTCCCCGCCAAGTGGCACCGGACGGAAGACCGCCGGGATGGAGCATGATGCGAGCACTCCCGTGGCCAGGGGGTGGGGCCCAGCGTCGACGACGCGGCCATGCCGGTCCAGGAGAGCGCCGTTCTCGGTCATGAACCGCAGGGCGCCGGATTCCAGACCCACCATGGCGATGCGGAGCGTCGTACCTGCGGAGCGCACCTTCGCGGGATCGAACACCTCGGGATCCAGCAGTCGCAGCAGGACGGGTCCCGGGCGGTACATGGATTTGGTCCGCTCCATGCCATGGCGAATCGAGACGAGATCGCTGCCGATGCGCGGGAGCTTCCCAACGTTGCTGAAGATTTGTGCCAGCGTGCCGAGCGACCACTCAGGCTCGGTCTCCACATCCGGTTCCAGAGCGAGTTCCAGGGGGCCAAGCTGTGTTCTGGGTGGGGAGGGCGGGGACGAGGGGCTGTTCGCCCGCAGGAACGGCAACCGTGGGAATGCGCGGGGCGTGGGCTCCGGCGGGTGTGTCCTGGAACTCATGAGGTCAAGCCAACCCGGTGCCTCCGTCTGGGCCCGGACGAGCCAAGGGCGTGGTGTGAACATCTCGTCGGGATCTCGCAGGGCCAGCCAGATGTCCATCACTTTGGTGGTGAACTCGTGCTGGGCCTGTCGGTTCATGTCCTGTGCCAGCCCCGCCGCGAGAATGGCACCGGCTGAGGCCCCCACAAAGGTGTTGGGTGTGAACTTGGGATCATTACGGAAGAGATAGTCAAGGGCTCCCAGTTGGAAGCTGGCCCGTGATCCACCGCCGGACAGCACGCACGCAACCTTCTCCCGCTTGGGCGTGTGGCCGAACAGGGGCGAAGTGAGCCATCCGGGGCTGGGCATGGCACAGGAGTCTACGGTCTCAGAGATGGCAACGGCGCCCATCCCTGTCACCATGGTTGCGTGAGTACCCCTTCCACGCCGCAGGATCTGAGTCGTTACGGATGGCTTGCCGTTGCGGCTGCCCTGGCAACCATTGCCCTGAAGACAGTTGCCTGGTGGGTGACGGGATCGGTCGGACTGCTCTCTGATGCGGCGGAATCGGTGGTCAATCTGGTGGCCGCAATCGTGGCGCTCGTGGCCCTCAAGGTGGCCGCCAAGCCCGCTGACAAAAACCACAACTTCGGCCATTCGAAGGCGGAGTACTTCTCCGCTGCGGTGGAAGGGATCATGATATTTGTGGCTGCGGCCGTCATCATTGTGTTCGCCATCCAGCGGTTTCTCGCACCTCGAGACCTGACCGATGTGGGGCTGGGGCTGGTGATCTCCCTGGTCGCCGCGGGCATCAATGGAGCTGTGGCGCTGGTTTTGATCCGGGCCGGTCGGCGCTACCGGTCCATCACGCTGAGGGCCGATGGGCGACACCTGATGACGGATCTGTGGACGTCCGTGGGTGTGGTGTTGGGCGTGGCGCTGGTGGGGCTCACTGGCTGGAACTGGCTGGATCCGCTCTTGGCCATCGCTGTCGGCATCAACATATTGTGGACTGGCTATGGACTCGTCCGGGAATCCATGGACGGCCTCATGGACGTGTCGCTTCCCAAGGAGGACAACGACAGGATCCATGAGATTCTCGCTGGCCACAGGCATGAGGGCATGGACTTCCACGCTGTGCGCACCCGCGAATCAGGGGCGCGTCAATTCATGGAGATGCACATGCTGGTACCGGGTTTGTGGACCGTTCAGGAGGGGCACGACGCGATGGAGGATCTCATCGAGGAGATCAACGCAGAGTTCCCGGACCTGAGGGTCACCGGCCACCTGGAGCCCATTGAGGACCCCCGCAGCTATGAGGACATGCACCTGTGAGCCGCTCCTTCAGGGGTACGGCCCACCGCATTTCTTGGGTCAGAGACGACGAGCAGGCCCGCCGGGCCGGGTGACCAACGCGCTGGCGCGACCCTCCACCTCGGGGAACTCGCGTGTGTAGCGCCCCAGCCATTCGGAACTGAAGGCTTCAGCGTCGGCTGTCCGCGTCAGGGCCCAGACGGAACCACCGAACCCCGCGCCGAAGCTGGTGGAGCCGTCGGCGCCGAGTTCCCGAGCCAGTTCCTGAAGACGATTTGTCTCAGGAACCTGATTGCCGAGCTGCTGGTCAGCATTGCGCTGTGACAGGTCGGACAGAGCCGCGAAAGTGGTCAGATCGCCGATCTCCAGCGCCGCCGTCGCGGAGGGGATGATCTCCTCGGACTCCGTGAGGAAGGCGCGCAGCCGAGACGTCAGCTCGGGGGAGTGTGCCACCACCGAGCGCAGGCCCTCGGTGGTGTCCTCATCGGCTGCGAGGGCATCGGCGATGGTCACATCCGAGCGACCGGTGGCGTCGTTCCAGGAGGTCACGATCTCCCGGGTCCGGATGGAGGCCTGGTTGTAGGAGACCAGCGCGCTGCCGGTCTTTTCAGCCAGAAGACCGGACACGGCCACGACGAAGGACAGCTCGTCGGGGAGGCGCACCGAGGGGCCCTCGACGATGGGGCAGAACCTGAATTGCGTGAGGTGGTCTGCTTTGCAGCAGAGCATCGAGGTGTGGTCCTCGGATCCTCCGAAGGTGCCAACTCCCCGGACACCCTCCAACGTGCCGAAGGTCATGCCGTTTTCGAAGCAGGCCATGTAGCCGGCAAGATCGACGTCGTCGTGGATGTTCTCCTGCCACTCCTGCGTCTCGCGCAGGCTGTTGTGATCGATGAGGCTCAGCGCCAGAGCCACGACCAGGGCCGATGAGGAGGACATGCCGCTGGCCAGCGGCAGATCCGAATCGATCCTCAGACGAGCGGGACGGACGTCGCCGAAGTTGAGACGCAGACGCTCCAGAACTGCGGAGACGTATCCACCCCAATGCCCGGCGGGCAGCGTGGGTGACTCGCCGCTGCGCAGCACGAGTTCGCCGGGACTGGCGGTGGTGCTCGCGGTAATGTCAGAGCGGGCATCCTCAAGATCGATCGTGATCCCGCGGTTCACGGCAGCAAGCAGCGAGTTGCCTCCCGCGTAGTCCGTGTGTTTGCCGAAGACCTCCAGCCTGCCCGGAACGAACCAGCGGGTCACAGGCGGACCTCCGCATCACCCAGGGCCGCCATGACGGAAGCAATGTCGCCACGGTTGGACATGTCGAGCACACCAACGTCGGCGCGCACCACCCGATACGGATCGCCGGAATCAATGGCGGCACGGACGGCGTCGGTGATCTCGTACTCGCCCCGTGCGGACATGGGAATGGCACGGGCTGCAGGAAAGATGGCGGGGGAGCAGAGCCAACAGTTCATGGACAGCACCGCACTCTCCCCGAGACGCTCGATGGTTGCCTCGTCCGGCTTCTCTACGAGCTCGTCCAGATTGCCGTCATCATCAGAGGTGGCGAGCGCGAACGCCGCGATGCGATCAGGGGCGATATTGGAGCGTTCCAGCATCGCAGTGCGCTCAAAGCCCACGAGGGCAGATCCGGGGACATCGGCCAGCAACCGAAGGGCCTCTGCGGGGTAGTAGTTGTCCGAGTTGAGGATGAGAACGCGATCCTCGCCGGCGAACTCCTCGGCGGACAGGACTGCGTTGGCAGTTCCCAAGGGCTCCTCCTGCACTGCGAAGGAGATGGAGACGCGGGACTTCTCCGCTTCGTTGTAGTAATCGCGGATCATGTCGTGTTCCGGCCCGATGACCAGACAAACGTCAGTGAAACCGGAATCGGCGAGGGCGCTGATCACATAGTCGAGAAATGGGCGCTCACCGCCCATGGAGATCATGGCCTTCACGCCTGCGGACGCCGCAGCGCTCTGGGTCTCATCGAGGCTCACGCCTTTGGCTTCCTTGCGCATGCGTGATCCGAGACCGCGGGCGAGGATCACTGCTTTGTGGGGAGGGACAGGCTGGTTGATGGACATGGGTCCGATACTAGGCCGATCCATGGGGTCAACACCGGGCAGCCCGGAGAATGAGGCGAGCGGGTTGGAGGATCAGCTGATGTGACGCGCGGCACTGTCGAGGATGAGGGCGGACGACACTGCGCCAGGATCCAGATGTCCCACACTCCGCTCGCCGAGGTAGCTGGCCCTGCCTCGCCGTGCCAGCATGCCAAGGGTCGCCTCTGCACCCTGTTGGGCCGCGGCCGCGCCAAGGCGGAGTGCCTCGGTCAGCGGAAGATTCTTAGCGGCCGAATCCTCGAGGGATTTCACGGCAGGTGCTATGGCGTCCACCATTGTTTTGTCACCTTCAACGGTCTTGCCGCGAGACATCACTCCCTCAAGCCCTGCGCGCACGGCCACAGCGATTCCTGCCGTCGTTGAGGGGGTGTGCCAATTCTGGCCAACGCGTAAAAAGAACGTGCCAAAGAGTGGCCCTGAAGCACCTCCGACGGTACTGACGAGTGCCATGCCGACCCGCTTCAGGGAATCGGTGGGGGTCATGAGGGAGTCGATGGGGATGGTGAGTGCCGTCTCCAGACCGCGAGACATGTTCGACCCATGGTCGCCATCGCCGATGGCACGATCCAGTTCGTTGAGTTCAGCTGCGCGGTCCGCGAAGATCTGCGCCGCGTCACGAAGCCATTCCTGGACTGCGTCTCCGGTTGCCATGGTGTCTGCTCCCTTGGGGCTTCTGATTGATTGGCCGACGAGAAGGATAGCCGAGGAGCGCTGCATGCCTCACCGCTGGCACTGGACTCAGCGCAGACCCCGAAGGAAGTCCTCGTCGTCGTCAGGTCCGAGCGAACGACGCTGCCCCTGCGTCGACTGGGGTCGGCCGGCCAACAGCCACGTGACGGGTCCGATCACCGGAATGGCTATGACCACGAAGGCCCACAACCATTTTGGCATTGCGCGTATCCGCCCGGGTTGGGATTGTGCCACCTCGACCACGCAATAGATCGTCAGCATGACGATGGCGAGGATGATCAGGATGCGTCCCATGTGGGCAAGGGTAACCCCCTGGGGCAACGGGGTGTGCGCCGCGCCCCTCTGGAACACTGGCGGGGGAGGTCGGATGCCCTAGATTTGAGCACGCCCGATGGTGGGCACCGCAACTACCGCAGGAGGGCCGCATGAGTAGCGACAACGAGCAGCAAGCGTGGGATTCGCAGCAGCGACAGCCTTCGTCGAGTTCATCTTGATCCTCGTCAAGCCCGACCGTGAATTGGAACGCTGACCCCGCCCCATGCAATCGAAACGCCGACCAGTGACCAGCGATGGGTTCACCGTCCGTGCGGTGGCGGACATGCTGGCGGGCGGCCGCTTCCTGTATCCCGAGGGCAGTCCCGTGCCCACCATCCTCGACGCAGGGGTGGGTGCCATCGTCTCGACGAGCGGTTCCACAGGGGCAGGGAAACGTGTGGTGCTCTCCCGATCAGCCCT